>JAZNQB010000123.1:0-30300 GCA_045589995.1 Paludibacteraceae bacterium | reverse complement strand
AAGACACCCAACCCACACAACTCCTTGGCTCACAGAACGACATGGCTACGATCCGACTTCACAAAAACGCATTCGTTTTACTCACTTACAAAAAAGCGTTCACTTTGTTCACTTCAAAAACTGCAATGCTGCTATATTCCTCACTATGCTGTCCATCGGCGATAAACATAGATAAAATTCACATTATCGAGTCTATTAGATCACACACACATCTCACAAAAACGGCTTCCCTAATCGCCAATATGTTAATCGTTAGTATTCAATAAAAAAAGCCGCCTAGTAAAGGCGGCTTGGAGGCCGGTAGCGGAGTCAAACCGCTCTAAACGGTTTTGCAGACCGCTGACTAAGTCGCTCATCCAACCGGCCCTTTAACTCGAACTATCGCTGCGCTAGCAGTTCTCGTTAGTAAAACCAATAATTCTCGTTAGTAAAACTAGCAGTTCTCGTTAGTAAAACTAACAGTCCTCGTTAGTTGTTCTTTTGGTGGTTGTCCCTGCTGGTTAATCACAAAAGCGAGTGCAAAAGTACTGCTTTTTTTTGATATACGCAAATATTTGAGCAAAAAAAATGAAAAATTTGTATGTTTGAGAAAAAAATATTACCTTTGTGCCCAAAATATGCATGTATGAATAAGATAATTGTATTGGCCGAGGAAGGCGAAGTGAGTTTGATAGACAAGTTATACGAGCAGTTGGGCATTGACCTACGCAATATACCTATCCTATACACAGGAGTGGGCGCGATCAATGTGATACGCGCACTGCAAGAACTGCCACGAGATACAGAGATATTCAATATAGGTTACGCAGGCAGTGCTAACTTCGAAGTAGGTTCATGGGCAGAAGTGCAAGAAGTGAGACTCAACCACCCCAATGTGACCTACAACGAACCACAACTGCTATTAGTGGAAGGACAACAAACACAACCCGAACTATTCCCCAAAAGCACACTCCACAAAGCCGTTTGCTATACGAACACCGATTTCGTACTGCAATCAGACTACACCAATTGTGTCTTTGACATGGAATTGGCATTTATAGCCGCATTGGGTTTTGATAAACTACATAGCATCAAATATATAAGTGATAACCTATCACTGCATGCTTATCACGAACTAACCAACGGAGTGGAATGATAACTATCTATCTCAAACCGAAAAAAGAAGAGTCACTCTTACGCCAACACCCATGGGTTTTTAGCGGTGCTATCGCACGCGTGGCATTAGACAAAGATTACCCATACGACGCACCCGAGGAAGGTGCGCTGGTAAGCGTGCGCGCACACGATAAGACCCTATTAGGCGTAGGGCACTGGCAAGTGGGTTCCATAGCCGTGCGTATATTAGCCTTTGGTGTGGAGCAGTTGCCCGAGAACTTCTGGGCAGAACGCATACAAGCCGCCTACACCATGCGCCAAGCAATGGGACTAATAAGCACAGACAACAACACCTACCGACTCATCCATGGAGAAGGCGATTTCCTACCCGGACTCATCGTAGATATATACGCCAATACAGCCGTCATACAAGCCCATTCGGTGGGTATGCATCTCCATCGACAAGAGATTGCACAAGCCATACAAAAAGTGGTGCCCGGCATAGAAGTTATATACTACAAGTCCGACGACACGCTGCCACACAAAGCACCCATCACAGGAGACAAAGTGGGATACCTGATAGGCACACCCGCAGAAGACCAAGAGGAGTTCTGGTCGGTAGAAAACGGATTGGAATTTCGTATCGATTGGTTACGCGGACAGAAAACGGGTTTCTTCATCGACCAGCGCGAGAACAGAGCCCTCGTGGAACGCTATGCCGCCCATAAGACGGTACTCAATATGTTCTGCTACACAGGTGGTTTCTCGCTCTACGCCCTGCGCGGCGGAGCACAACGCGTGGACTCGGTGGATGTGAGTCAGAAAGCTATCGACCTGGTGAATATCAATGTGGCGCGTAACTTCCCACAATGCCAATGCCATACGGCGGTGACACAAGACGCTTTTGACTACCTACGCGAGAAACATACCAGCGGACTATCATACGACCTCATCATCTTAGACCCACCCGCTTTCGCCAAACACCGAGACGCCATACGCAATGCCCTCCGTGGTTACCAACGAATAAACGCCAAAGCGATAGAGATGATCAAACCAGGAGGCATCCTCTTCACTTTCTCTTGTTCGCAAGCAATAGACAAAGAGATGTTCCGCCTGGCAGTCTTTAGCGCTGCCGCGCAAGTGGGACGCAAAGTGCGCATCCTGCACCAGTTACACCAGCCACAAGACCATCCCATCAACATCTACCACCCCGAAGGTGAATACCTCAAAGGACTGGTGGTGTATGTGGAATAGAAACCGCATAACCGCATAACCGCTGACAACTGATAACTGACAACTGAAAACTGAACACTACCATGCCTATCGTTTGCTTTGACACAGAAACAACGGGATTAAGTACCCAAAAAGACCATATTATCCAATTCTCTTTGGTCAAGATTGACACCCATTCATGGGAAGTACTCGGCACACGGGATTGGTACATACTACCCGAAGGAGAATTCACCATCCCCGCTGAAGCGGAAGCCGTTCATCATATATCCAAAGCCTACCTCTTGGAACACGGCGTATCTATGCGCAGCATATACGATGACCTCATCGCCTTCACCGATGGATGCGACATGTTGTCCTATAACGGCAATGGTTTTGATGCACCTATCCTACATTACAACCTCGCACGCATTGGACGCGACTTTGATTTCGAAGGACGCACTTGGTACGATGCACTCCTCTTGGAACGACAACATATGTATGGCAAGATAGACCCACTAACCAACGAGCCCTACCGCTGCACACTCACGGACGCCTACACACGCCATTATGGACATCCATTCGAAGGAGCGCATAATTCACTCGACGATGTGATGGCCACGATTGAGGTTTTCAAAGCACAGATACAAGAGCACGGATGGGCATGGGCACAAAGAGACGACTTCGGGTTCATATGCTTCGACAGATGGCTCACTAAGAAAGGCAACTATTACTACCTCAACCAAGGAGGACACAAAGGCGAGTCTATCGAGAGCATGATGCGTATCGACCGCAGTTATCTGGAATGGATCATCAATAAATGCCAATGGACCGATAACCAGACACGAGCTATCATTACCGAACGAATGGGCGTAGAGCCTTCTAAACCGCTCAAACCATCCAATGGCAAACCATCCACCGCCAAGACGGCGAGAAACGCCACTTGCACAAGCAAAGACTTATCACTTTTTGATTAACCATAACAAACAACCACCCCTATGAAACACCGACTACTATCCACCATCTTCGTTGCCCTCTTATGCGGCATTTCTTCTCTACACGCTGACACGAAACTAACAGGCACACCCATCAGTTCGTATGGGTCGTTCGACTACAACAACACGGGCAATCCATCCTTCAGCGTCAATACCGCTCAGATGGCATTCGACGGCAGCATGGATTCCTATTTCGCAGCATGGGACATGTCCTACGGATGGGTAGGACTTGACCTCGGGTCACCACACATTATCACCATCGTAGGATGGGCACCACGCAAGAACTCCGTAGGACCCAACGGCGTGCTCTTAGGCGTTTTCGAAGGAGCCAACAGACCCGACTTCATGGACGCAGTACCTCTACACCTCATAGACAACGAGTCATTGGTGGGACAGATGAACTACACCACCGTGAAATGCTCACGCGGGTTTAGATATGTGCGCTATGTAGGTCCATACAGCATGAGAAGCGGAATAGCCGAATTGGAGTTCTATGGCGATAAAGGCGAAGGAGATGACTCGCAGTTATGCCAACTGACCAATATACCCGTCGTCACCATACACACCAAAGACAACCAAATACCTTTTGACAAAGAAACAGATATAGAAGGATATGTATCTATCATCTCGCAAGATGGTAAGCATATCTTATCGGATACCATCACCATCCGCGAACGAGGTAACGCTTCACGCCAATTCCCTAAAAAACCATACCGCATTAAATTCGAACACAAGCAGTCCGTATTGGGTTCACCAGCCAAAGCCAAGAAATGGACGCTCATCAATAACTACGGCGATAAAACACTGCTACGCAACCCGTTAGCATACGAAATAAGCAAACGACTGAATATGCCTTATACGCCTTTCTGCACACCCGTCAATGTGCTACTCAATGGCGAATACAAGGGTTGCTATCAGTTGTGCGACCAGATTGAAGTGGATAAGAACAGAGTGAATATCCAAGAGATGGAACCCACCGACAACAGCGGCGAAGCACTCACAGGAGGCTACTTCATCGAAGTGGATGGCTACGCAGACACCGAAATAAGTTATTTCTATTCGCAACGAGGAACACCCGTCACCATCAAATCACCAGACGAAGAAGAGATAACTCCAGAGCAAAAGAATTACATCGCTTCGCATTTCAGCCTCATGGAGAATAACCCCGCAAAATACTTAGACTATAATACTTTTCTCCGGCATTTCTTGGTGGGCGAGTTATCAGGCAATACCGACACCTATTGGAGCACCTACATGTACAAACACCGAGGAAATGACACCCTTTTTGTGGGACCCGTATGGGATTTCGATATCGCATTCGACAACGACTATCGAACCTACCCTATTAACAACAAGAACGATTATGTATATCGCTCAGGCGGTAGCGTGGTGGGATATATGCGCACACTAACCGACAAAGTGATCAACTCCTCGCAAGGAGCAGACCAACTACTCATCACATGGATACAAGCACGATGGACAGGCATTGACGCAGGTAGCCTATGCGCCTATATAGACCAACAAGCACAAATACTACAACAATCGCAACGACTCAACTTCCTACGCTGGCCCATCCTCAACTCTAATGTACATATGAACCCGACCTCGCGCGGGTCGTACCAAGCCGAAGTGGACTACCTGAAGAAATACATCGAAAACCGCATTGTATGGTTCGATAGAAAACTCAAATATGTTCACACAGAAGTGGAGAACATAGACAACACTCAAAAACCCACCAAATACATCCACAACGGACAACTATACATCCAAAAAGGAGAACATACATACACCGTGATGGGTAATAAAATACTATAATTTATACGAGCATATGCAGCATATAAGCCGCCTATAAAATTGTTGTACTTTGCAGCCCATACACAAAATTTCGGCACGCCCCTTCCCCTACGGGGTGGGTTCCCTCCGAAAAAGGAAGGGATGTAGGCTAAGAAATCACGACAATTCCTTCTATGCTTGCGCATTCATTATACGCCTCAATAATCCTATTTCATGCGAGCATAATAGGCTTATTTCGCCTTATAATAAAAAAGAATGCTCTTTTTTTGAAGAAATTGTCGCAATTTCTTGCATATGTCAAAAATTTGTTGTACCTTTGCACTCGCTTTCGATAAGAGAGATATATCGCGGAGTAGAGCAGTGGTAGCTCGTCAGGCTCATAACCTGAAGGTCGGTGGTTCGATCCCATCCTCCGCAACCAAATGCAACATTTATTTGAAGAGTAAAGGTTTTTGTTTTTTTTGAATCCCATATGCGTGTTTGCGTGTATGGGATTTTTGTAGTTAATCAATACAAAATTCTATATAATATGAAAAAAGGACTCATTTCTTTCTTCTGTTTGGTGCTTAGTTTGTCTATTTGGTCAATTGAGCGTGTAACCCTTGAAGAATTACAGGCGGACTGGAGTAAGTATTCTAATCAGATGGTCTCTTTGACCACTCCTCTCGTGGTGTGCGGTAGTTTTTACGACTCGCTTATATTGGCTCCAGAGCGTTTATTTTGTCCCGAAGAGTTAGCTGTAGGTTTGGCTGATGGCGATAGTACTATGTATTATCGAATAGTAGCCCAGAATAAATCCAATAGTATCTGCGTTCATTGCCGTAATAATTATTATGAGGTACGTACGGGTGATATAATCAAGGGGTTGACAGCTCGTGTGACGAGCGAGCGACATCTGTTAACTGGCAAATCTATTCGTACGAAACATATGGCACAGCCTAAGTTAGCGAAGAAAAATGCTGATGCTTTGCGTGTTGTGGGTGCTAATATAGAGAACTATTTTGCAGATTTAGGAGGTTACGCTACTCGTCGTACTACATTAGAACAACAGAAAATGAAGACCCACAAAGTAGTGCAAGCACTCTATAAGATGGATGCGGATATATTCGCTATCTGTGAGATACAGCAAGGAGATAAGGCTCCACAAATGCTCTTGGCAGCTCTCAATAAGCGGGGGAATAAGTATGGATATGTACAGATGGGGCTTCCTGATAAAGATCGTATCAGTAGTGGATATATATATAACAAGGAACGTGTGCGTCCCTACAATAAATGGTTGACCGGCTATCAGACTACTTGGGATTATTACCACACGCGTATCATTGCGCAGGGATTTGAACAATTGGATAAAAAAGGTAATCCGACTGGCAAACGCATGATAGTGAGCGTGAATCATTTCAAATCGAAACGTGCAGGGCGTGAGCAGTACGATACCAACCAACGCCGGCTGACAAATGCGGACTCTTTGTTAGTCATGCTACCAAAGGCAGTAGTACATTTCGGAGATGAGGATATTCTGCTTATGGGAGACTATAATTGTTATACACAAGAACAACCTATTCAGAAGATAGTGCGTGCTGGCTATGCCGACATGCTGCAAATATATTGTCAAGGTGACTACTCCTATAATTTCCGTGGTGAAGCAGGTTTCTTGGATCGCTGTTTTGCTTCACCTAGCATGGCAGAACAAATAGTACGCGTCATGCCTTGGCACATCAATACCGACTGGTATTACTCACACGGCGCATACAAAATGCGAGATAAATCCCTACACCGCTACTCCGACCATGATCCTATCATCGTTGACATCGAATTGAAGTGACCCCGCTGGGCAAATTATGCTAATTTACACCTGCGGTGCGAGCTTCTCACTCTGTGACCCCGCTGGGGTTCAAACCCAGAACCTTCAGAACCGGAATCTGACACTCTATTCAGTTGAGCTACGGGGCCGTACTCCTACAAAGAGGAGTGAGATTATCTTCTGTTTCCTCCTAAGAAGATAAGAATATAATAAATTAGTGTGGCGAGTGACGACAAGGCTGCCACTACATAGGTATAGGCTGCGCTACGAAGCGCATCGCTTGCCATCTCTGTGGTGTGATTATCGGTAATACCTGTACTACGCAACCATGCTACCGCACGCTGACTTGCATTCACCTCTACTGGAAGCGTGATGAAAGAGAACAAAGTGGTCATTGCGAAAAGGATGATACCGAAAAGCATCAGGTGTGGGAAAGTATTGATAACTAACATACCTATCAAGAGTATCCACATCACCCAATTACTTGCAAACGACACTACAGGCACTAAGGCCGAGCGCATACGCAATGGAGCATACGCCGTGGCGTGCTGCAATGCGTGACCACACTCGTGCGCTGCCACTGCTGCCGCCGCTATATTAGCACCCTGATAGACTGCCTCTGACAAGTTGACAGTTTTGGTAGCAGGGTTATAATGGTCTGTCAATTGTCCGGGGATACAAGTCACTTGTACATCGTCAATGCCGTTCTCGCGCAGCATACGTACTGCTATATCGTGCCCTGTCAGGGGTAGTAGTACCTGTTGATAGCGCTTGAACTTACGCTCTAATGAGTAAGAAACCAGCCAACTGATGAGTGCTACGCTTATAAAAAGTATCCAATACATAATGTTCTGTAATTATTTGTTAGTATGATCGTTTTGTATTTGGCATAGTTTGCATTCTCCATAAATATAGAGGTGAAAATGCGTCATGTGGTAGTTGGTGTATTTCCTCTCCCGAATAAGCCTTGTAATGGCTTTGTCGTGTATTTCTGTGGTTTTCCCGCATGTTAGACAAATAACCTTCAGCTTGGTGTAACCAGAACAAATTTCATATTCGGTAGATCCTTGACCTCTCTGCCGATTAGTGGCGCTCAAAATCTGTGCCGAAATAAATACATTTAACGCATTATATACTGTTCCAATAGATATGCGTTGTTCTTGGCAGGCCTTTAAAAGTTCGTTTGCAGTGAATGGTTGTTGCAGCATACAAGCCTGCTCTAAAACGGCGTCCCGCACGACAGACGGGCGCATACCATTCGCCTTGATAAATTTTCTAAGGCGCTCTAATGAATTGATATATAATGTTTTTTTCACAAAGACAATCTATTAAATTTGCTTGATGTATGCACGGCGACGTTTGTGCATCTTATGGTCAAACTGCGTAAAGTTAGCTATATTCTTCGTATTGGTTTCTAAGATAGCAGTGGTCTCCAAGCGTTTAATCTTGTATTTATTGATATATGGTATTTGGTCTTGGAAGAAGAGCGCATTAATACCCTTATCTTGGTAGTCTGGTCTTACTGCAATAAGCAAGAAATTGAACGCATCCATCTCTTTAGCCTTGAGTGCTTTTAGCACATGATACCAACCAAATGGGAAGAGGTGACCACCACATTTGCGGAGCGGCTCAGAGATATCTGGCATACCTACGCCTACACCTACCACTTCGTCCTTATCATTCACCACGAGGGTGACGAAATCGAAGTTGAGGATGGGGAAATACATATCTTTATAATAGTTCTTCTGCTTGATGGTCATGGGTTGGAAGTTATACAACTTTTGATAAGCCACGTCTATCACATCCATGTACTCAATGCCGTATTTACGAACCAGTTCGCGCGAATTCTTTACCTTATCTACGCGTACTTTGGAGCGCTCCTTTACTATCTCTGCTATACGATTCAAGCGCTCTGGACAGCATGTAGGCGGATACACTTGTATCTCAATCCAGTCCGCATCTTTGGTCAGTCCGTACGCATCAAAATGCTTCACATAATATGGGAAGCTATAGAGCGACGCCATTGGTGCGAGGTAGTCATATCCCTCCAAGAGTAGTCCTTGGTGGTCAAAATCGGTGAAACCTACAGGACCATTGATAGCCGTCATACCTTTCTCTTTACCCCATGCAGCCACTGTATCCAAAAGTGCTTTACTCACCTCGAGATCATCGATGAAGTCGAACCAACCAAAACGGGCATTCTTATATCCCCATTTCTCATTGGCTTTGTAGTTAACGACACCCGCGATGCGTCCTACGGCTTTGCCGTCGCGGTATGCCATCCACAACTTATAGTCGCAAACCTCCAATGCGGGGTTTTTCTCCTTGTCAAAGCAGTTCATCTCATCAAAGAAAAGGGGCGGACAGTAGTACTCGCATTCGCGGTATAATTTGTTTGTAAACTCAATGAATTGTTTCAACTCCTTGCGAGTTGTGATTTCTCTAATTTCTAAAGCCATATTGATTGAATGTTATACCAAGGACGATGTACGAAGTTTCCTTCGTTTTTGGAACCCCGAGAATTTCTAATTCGTGAGTGGAGCTAGCGGGATTCGAACCCGCGTCCAAACAAGGACCGTATATGCTTTCTACACGCTTATCTTGGCCTTCATTTTCGTCCGATAGCAAGACCCAAGCCACCAACTATCGGCTTATCTGCTAAGGATTCGAATCCGCATCGCAGCCTACGAATTCTATTTCGCGTATTTCCGCGCCGCTTAGTCCTATCAGCCCGCGAACTTGGCTTGGAGCGACGTCTCGTTCAGGCACCTTGTACCCGAATAATGCGATCTACTATACTTCGATCAAGCAGCGAGAGCTACAGTGTTGTTGCCAGTTATAGCTTAAGAATGATATTTACGAGCGTATTCTCAAAGCTCGGCGTGCTTACATATCCAATCTACCTGCTGTCAAAACCAGATAGCCCCAAGATGGTAAAACGGTCTCCCGGAAGGAGACCGTTGTGTTTGTTTACTTACGGAGACCGAGCTCTTTGATAATTGCACGGTAGCGCTCAATATCTTTTGCTTTGAGATAGTCAAGCATACTGCGGCGCTTACCTACAAGAACGGTCAATGCACGCTCAGTACCGAAGTCCTTTCGGTTTTTCTTCAAGTGCTCAGTGAGGTGATTGATACGGAATGTGAACAATGCAATTTGGCTCTCTGCAGAACCAGTGTTTTTAGCATCTTTGCCATACTTAGCAAAAAGCTCAGCTTTTTTCTCTGCTGTTAAGTACATAAATCTTTTGGATTGGTCATTTAGGGACTATGCGTAGCCCCTATAAATGAGAGTTAAACAATAGTGACCAAAGCACAATACATGTATTTGAACTTCGTCACATTTAATCGCTTTCTAACACAAAGCGGGTGCAAAGGTACAACAAAATAATCAATTGTGCAAACTTTTTAGCAAAAAAATGCACTTTATTTGCGTAGCTGGAAGGGGAAAGAGCCAATGAGATTACCTTCGCAGAAGAAATCAATGGTATAAAATCCTTTTTCCACTTCTTCATTTATAGGCAGATAGACCACTCCATTATATTGCTCACCACTATATTCAAATTGCTGCGTGATGGAATAGGCAATGGAGTCGCTCTCGAATGGGAATCGTTTATTTTCTGCTTCATTTATGAGTACTCCCTCAGGATCCATGATACGCACATAGAGATCTTTCATGCCTGGTTCGCAAGTGATATTTTTAGCTATGGTATAGTCGAACTGTAGTTTGACTACTTGACTGAGAATACGCGTTTTGCGGTCTGCTTTATTGAGCATAATACAACTGCATTCGGTCAGTTCGAGCATAGCAGCACGCGTCACGGTTTCAGATAGTTGGGTGTTTAGTGTTGTTAATTGGGTATTATGTTCTTTGACCTGCTTATTCTCTGCTTTGACGATGATATTCTCTTCTGTGAGTCGTGCGTTGGTAGCATTGAGTGAGTCCACTTGTCGTATATAGTCTTTGAGCACTGTACGCACGGTAGCGAGTTCTTTTTTGAGTTCAGATATACGGCGTGCGTTGGTCACTTTGGTTATACGCAGTTCTTCCAATAAGTCCTGTACGCGTTGCTGTTCGCGGAAGAGAAGATCTTGCAGTGAGTCATTCTGTATATCCATCTGGCTATACCCATCAAACTCAATAGCAAGGTTTTCGTACTCCTCTTGCAGTTCTTCTTTCTCAATCTCTATAATCTCCACAAGTTCTTGCATCTCATTGCGCTGGTGATAGTTGAGATAGACGAGCACACCGACTGCCCCTACTAATAGGACAAGGAGGGTGATGAGAAGTATTTTATTTGTTTTGGTCATCTTATAAATATGGTAATGATAATTCTAATTTATTTCCTCTACTTCCTTTGAGTAGTATATGTGCATGTTGTATGGGTTGTGCTTGCAATGCGTCGCATAGTGCTTGCACATCGTCGTATATAGGATAAGGAGCCGTGGTGGTCTTGTATTCCTTTCCTACAAGTAGCACCTTATCTGCTTTTCGTTCGAGTAGCATATTAACTATATTCTGGTGCTCGAGGTGGCTGTATTCTCCCAATTCACGCATTTCGCCCAAGATATATGTATCTCCTTTGAAGGCATTAATAGCGGCTAGCATAGATGTAGGATTGGCATTATAAGCATCCACCACGATGGTATTGCGTGCTGTTTGGAGTAGTTGTGAGCGTTTATTAGATGGCTCATAGGCACAGACCGCCTCCAAGGCTTGCTGGTATGGTATTCCGAAATGAGTACCTACACATATGGCAGCAGACACATTCTCTGCGTTGTATGCTCCCACTAAATGAGATTGCTCAGGCATAGCGCCTGTGGTATATGGGGTGGTGGTCAATTCGCCAGCCATCTGCGCCAGATAAGGGTTATCGGTATTTCGGAAGATAAATCCGCCGTGCTGGTGTAGGTAGTCGTATAGTTCTGCTTTTGTGCTCATCACTCCTTCAAACGAACCAAATCCTTGTAGGTGTGCGCGTCCCACATTGGTTATGAGTCCACAAGTGGGTTCTGCTATCTCTACTAACTCTTTTATATCTCCCGGATGTGAGGCTCCCATCTCTATGATAGCTATCTCGTGCGCGCGCGTTAATTGTAATAAGGTGAGGGGCACACCAATTTGGTTATTGAGGTTTCCCTGCGTGTAATGCACTTTATAGCGTGTAGCGAGTACGGCAGCGGTGAGTTCTTTGGTAGTGGTCTTACCATTCGTACCTGTGATAGCGATGACAGGTATATGGAGTGTTCGTCTCCATTCGCGTGCGAGTTCTTGCAGCGCGAGCAGTGTATCGGGCACTAAAAGTGTCTTACCTTCGATAGCATACTCCGGATTATCAATGACTGCCAGCGAGGCACCTTGCTCGAGCGCTTGCGCGGCAAAAGTATTGCCATCGAAATGCTCGCCATGCAAAGCAAAGAACACACAACCTGCGGGGAGGTTGCGTGTATCTGTGCTGACACAAAGGGATTCTTTATTTCTTATTAGGAAGCTCCAATCCATAGTTTTTGCGTTTATCTTCTACCTTGAGCGCAAGACTCAACAAGAATGCCAATACGCCGAAGGAAGCAAACACGATCATTGGTACGAGGTAGCCCTCTGTAGCCACACGCAGTTTACCAATCAATAGTGGCACTAAGCACAAGCCTATGTTCTGTACCCAGAAAATAAGACAATATGCAGACCCCAACACTTTCTCATCAATAATCTTTGGTACCGAAGGCCACATAGAGGCAGGTACAAGAGAGAAACTCACGCCGAGCACTAATATAGTACATAGTGCGAGTGTTTGGGATGGGTATGCAGGTAGTACGAATGCGAATACGCAATGGCATAGCGTCATGATAATTGCTCCCAAGAGCATCATAGACGCGCCTTTTCCCTTGTAATCAATAAACATTCCCAAGAATGGCGTTAAGACCATTGCTAAGATAGGGAACCACTTGAACAATCCCGCAGCGTCGGCATTAGAGATAGAGAGTGTTTCCTCAAGGTAGTTAGTAGCAAAACGCTGGAATGGGAATATAGCAGAGTAATAGAGTACGCACAAGAGCGCGATAATCCAGAACATCTTGGATGAGAAAATCTGCTTGAGGTCAGATACATGAAACTCATCTTCCGGGTCTTTCTCTGCCGTCGCCTCGCCTATAGCCACTAACTGCTTATCGAATTTCGTATCCATGATAGTGAATACAAAGAAGTTAAGCCATCCTATGACGAGCAATGCGGCTGCGAAGAGCAAAGGCATTACAACTGAGTGTACACCATTGACTGCGAAATGTTCGCTGATGAGTGGTGATAGTCCCATAGCAGCAAAGACGCCGATACGCGCGATAGCCATCTCTAATCCCATTGCGAGTGCCATCTCTTTGCCTTTGAACCACTTAGCAAGAATCTTGCTCACTGTGGTACCAGCCATTTCACAACCGCAGCCGAAGATCATAAATCCGAATGCAGCCATCTTAGCCGAACCAGGCATTGCTGTCCACCATGAATTGAGCCACACCACATTATTGGCATCGAACCAATCGGAGATACCAATATACTTAATGGCTGCTCCTAAAACCATCAGACTGGCAGATAAGAGACCTGTGAAGCGCACGCCCATCTTATCAAGGATTATACCCGCAAAGATAAGGAAGCCGAACACACAGAGAATATACTCTGCTGCTGCGTATGTGCCGAATACGCCTTGGTCCCAACCGAGTGTTTGATTGAGCGTGGATGCTAATGGGGATAACATATCCACAAACATATAAGCGAAAAACATCATGGAAGCGACGAGGACGAGTACTGTCCAGCGTGCCCATGCTTTATCGCGAAGTAATGATTGTACTTGCTGTACCATAATTGAATGATTATTTATTAGGTAATACCCTAATTACAACGCTTCGTCCTCTGGTTTTTCAACCAATGGACGAGGCTTAGTTTGTAATCGAAGTGATTTATTTCTCTTTTTCAGCCACGCTGCTTTGCGTTTCTCGTATTCAGCGTAGCGGTTTTCCAAATAGCCGTCAGCCATGGATTATTTGATGCCGAGTTCAGCTTTTACGGCTGGAGTAACATCCTTTGCATCCGCACCTACATGTACCATTGCTGCCGAGTCAAAGATATATGTATATCCTTCGCGTTCACCTACAGCCTTGATAGCTTTTGCCATTTTCTCGTGGATAGGTGCCAAGAGTTCTTGTTGCTTACGCTGTACATCCTGCTCTGCTGTTTGATTGAATAATTGGATGCGTTGTTGCATTTCCTGCAACTCTTGTTGACGAATTTGCTTTACCGCATCCGCCATAGTAGCCTCTTGTGCCTGATAATCTTGCACTTTCTTTTGCAATTCCTCATACATCATAGTGAATTGAGACTCATACTGCGATTGGATAGTATCCATCTTGAGTTTCACTTGTGCTACTTCTGGCATTTGTACGAAGAGTTCTTGAGTGTTAATGTGACCAAATTTCTGTGCGCTGGCTATCATAGGTAATACCAACAGCATTGCAATAATAATTTTTTTCATACTTGTATAATTGTTTTATATTAATCGCTTTATTTCATTTATTTCGCTCCTAATTTGATGAGCACTTGGTCAGATACATCCAATTTAGAGGACATATAGATGAGTGATGGGTCGGCAGAACGGTCTTTGATAAGATCTATCTTCTTCTCACTTGCGAGTTCCTGAATGGCATTGTATATCTCCTCTTGTATTGGTTTGATGAGCGCTCCGCGCTTCTTGTACAATTCGCCATCTTGTCCGAAGTACTTGCGTTTGAGTTCTAACAACTCCTGTTCTTTCTTCACGATCTCCTCCTCGCGCTGTCTCTTCATGGCATCGGAAAGGAAGATTTGCTCCGTTTGGTAGTTGGAGACGAGCACTCTGATTTCTTGCTGCATAGCATCTATCTCTTTCTGCCAACGCTTGGAGAGCATAGTGAGTTGCTCATTGGCTTGTTCATACTGCGGCAGATTTTTCAATATATACTGCATGTCAATATATGCTATTGATTGGTCTTTAGCAAAAGCCGTGCCAGAAAGCAGCAGAGCTGCCATAATACACAGTGTATAACGAATAATGAATGTTTTTTTCATATAGTCTTTATCTTTCAGCAACCAAAGGTTGCGTTCTTTATTCTTTTAGTTCCTGTTAATTACAATTCTTGTCCAAGAACGAAGTGGAACTGGCTGCGGTTCTTCTTATTTGGTTCGTCAAATCCGTATCCCCAGTCGATACCTAACAAACCGAACATAGGCAGGAATATACGCACTCCGACACCCGCAGAGCGTTTGAGTTTGAATGGATTATACTCCTTTATATCTGCAAAGCAGTTACCAGCCTCAATAAAGGCGTGTGCCCAGATGGTAGCTGACTGTTCGAGGGAGATAGGGTAACGCAATTCCATGGTAAACTTATTGTAGAGGTAACCCATGTTTCGTCCCATAGTAGCGTCATATGGAGTGAGCGAGCCCGATGGATAACCACGCATTGCCACATATTCTGTGGAGTAGCTGGTATAACTGGACATTCCGTCGCCACCCATAAAGAAGGTTTCGAAAGGTGATTTAGCGTACTCATTATAGTGCCCTAAGTAGCCAAACTCGGCGCGTGTCATGAGCACGAGTTTACTATCGCGTGTAAGCGGTGTAAACACTTTTCCAGAGAATTTCCACTTATGGTACTCAATGAGGTTGTACCTCTCTGAGGTGGTCATCTTCGAATAATCTTTACCATTGATAATACTCCACGGCGGTGTTATTTTCAGTCCGAGTGTGAACTGCGAACCTCGGCGTGTGTATATTGGATTATCAATGGATGAGCGTGACAATTGGAGGTTGATAGATAGGTTATGCGATGTACCATCTGTGAGAAGTAGGTATGGCCAATCTTTCATCATATACATCTGATAACTCAATTCGCCATAGAATGTGAAGTAGTCATCCGGCCAACGCAAGCGCTTACCATAACCGATAGAGGCACCGAGTGTGCGGAGGTACTGGTCCTTGTCAGCTTCGCTCTCTGCCAACTGCTGGTAGTAATCGGAATTGCCACTATAGTAGTAATAGTTCGAATAAGTATTGTAGAGGTTTGTGTATGCTTGTTGGTAGCGTTTAGAGTAGCCTGTTTGATTAGCGAAATAAATACTCACACTCAAACTATTTGGTCGTTTGCCACCTAACCAAGGTTCAAGAAATGAGAGCGAAGCCGAGGTGTAATAAATACCATTTGTGCGGGCATTAATGGAGAAAGTCTGTCCTTCGCCCTGCGGTACGATACGATAGGATTTCTTATTGAAGAGGTTTTGAATAGCAAAGTTGGTGAATTTCAATCCTAACGAACCCACCAGACCTGTTGCTCCCCAGCCGAGTGAGAACTCTATTTGGTCACTACTCTTTGTCTCCAATTGATAAGTTATGTCCACCGTTCCGTCTTCTGGATTAGGTTGGATGTCTGGAACAAGTTTCTCTTGGTCAAAGTGCCCCATTTGTGCCAATTCACGCAGGGATCGCATAATGTCCGACTGCGAATAGAGTTGTCCTGGTTTGGTATATAACTCACGGCGCACCACATGCTCGTAAACGCGCGTATTACCTACTATCTTCACCTCATTGATAGTAGCTGGTTTACCTTCGTACATACGCATTTCGAAGTCAATTGAGTCATTCTCTACATTCACTTCTACTGGTTCTACATTGAAGAAGAGGTAACCTCGGTCTGTATAGAGTTTAGAAACGGCGTCGTCATCGTTCTGTAGGCGGTCGTTGAGTATCTTGAGGTTGTATACATCGCCGGGCTTAATACCTAAAGAGGCGTCTAATATCTCGTATGGATATACAGTGTTACCTACCCATTTGATAGAGCGGACATGGTATTTCTGACCTTCACTGATAGTCATATATACATCCACGCGAGTAGGGTCCTCTGGATTTGGGGTAATGGAGTCAGCCACGATGTATGCGTCTCGGTAGCCGCATTCGTTGTATTTCTCAATGACCGCTTTCTTATCGTTCTCAAACTCTGCGGCAACGAATTTCTTGGTGCGGAAGAGATTAATAATATTATTATCATTGGTTTTTTTCATGGCTTTGTTAATATCTAAATCTGTCAAAGCCTTGTTACCGATGATATATATCTTTCCTACTTTCGTCTTTTCTTTCTTATTGATAGCACAAAGCACTTTGACATAGCCCGGATGGTCTTGATCTTCGCGCTGTATGACTTGTACATCCGCATTGTGAAAACCTTTCTCTTCTAAATATTTCTTGATAACTGTCTTGGAGTGGTCCACTAAGTTCGGGGTCATCTGTGAACCTTGTCTGATGCCTAATTTTACTTCTATTTCCTCCTGTTCGCTTTTCTTTAATCCTTCATATTTTACTTCGCTGATACGCGGGCGTTGCGCAAGTTCTATGACAAGCCAAATTAGATTGCCTTCTATTTTTTTTGCACGAATCTTCACGGAGGAGAACAATCCTTGCTTCCAGAAACGCTTGATAGCTTTCGTTATCTGGTCTCCGGGCACTTCAATCTTGTCTCCTACTGCCAGTCCCGAGAAGCCGATTAGTACAAAATCCTCATAACTATCAGCTCCTTCTACTTCTATGGATGCAATCTCATAGGTTTTTCGTGTCAGTGTGTACTCTATTTGCGGTGCCTCATCTTGTACCAAACTATCGCTAACTATAGCAGTAGTGGCCAAGTCAGTCTGTGCTATAGATGGTAAAGCAAATAAAAATAAAAGTAATATGGTATTATGAAATCTGCTCACTTGTTTTTCCGAACCTACGTTCTCTTTTTTGGTAATCTACAATAGCTTTATATAATTCTTCGGTGGTGAAATCTGGCCATAAGCAATCGGTGAAATATAATTCCGAGTAAGCCAGTTGCCACAATAGGAAGTTACTTATTCTGTATTCGCCGCTCGTTCTAATCAGTAAGTCTGGATCAGGAATATCAGCGGTGGTCATATTTGCGGAGACAAACTGCTCGTTGATATCCTCTATTCTCAAGTCTCCTTCTTTTGCCATCTGTGCGGCTTTTTGCATGGCGCGTGTTATCTCCCATCGAGCGGAGTAGCTGAGTGCCAATACCATAGTAAGTCCGGTATTACCACTTGTCTGCTCAATGCACTGCATGAATTTTGCGCGGGCGTTCTCTGGCAAACGATCTATATCGCCTATGGTCTGCAACCGCACATTATTATTCATGAGGGTAGGTGTCTCTTTAGCAATAGTATCCACCAATAATACCATCAATGCATCTACTTCCTCTTTGGGTCTATTCCAGTTCTCAGTAGAGAAAGTATAGAGTGTGAGATATTCAATGCCTAATTCAGTAGCGGCTACCGTGATGTTATGCACTGTGTCCACACCATGCTTGTGCCCGAACATGCGCGCTAGACCTTGTTTCTTCGCCCAACGACCATTACCGTCCATGATAATAGCTATATGGCGTGGAAGACGCGATAAATCTATTTGTTCTTTATATGCCATAGTTTTTAATCGTTACATATTCTACAATTCCGTGGGGCCTTGCCAAATTCAAAAACCAAGCCGAGTGTCAATTGCCCTGTTACATCGCAGTTCATCCAGTTCCATCCGTTCAACTGGTGTTTATTGTCTAGTGTGGCTCTATTCTCTATATTGTCCGCCATGTAAATATTGTGTTGCCATGCAATATTCAAGCCACACCAATCGGCGAATTTCCATTTGAAGCCAATGCCTACGGGTATGTAACAAGCGATATTAGTGAAACTGGGCTGATCACTCTCGTTAGCTCCGTATAGCGCTGCGCCTACACCGAGGAAAATATAAGGTGAATAGGGCTTAATTCGCCTATCGTAGTTTTTGCCAGAGCCCAAGCGAAAGAAGTTATACTCTGCCATTACATCTATATTGATGAGTTGGCTCTGCCATTCGCTATCTAATTTCTCACCACGAATAGTATAGTCGGCGCCTATAATGCGCTGGCTTAATCCTTTAACTTGTAACGCCCAGCGCGAAGTGAATTTGTATCTAAAATGTGCTCCGTATGCTTCGCGCGGATGCATAAAAATATGTGGTGCAGCGTCGCCCACATAGTAACCGCATCCTGCCTGCACCGCAAACTCGCACAAGTACGATTGCTCTTCTGCCTGCATACATGCAGCCAGCGAAATTAATACGCCCAATAGTCCATATTTGATGCTCTTTACCATTTGTACCTGCTCCCTTATTACGCACGCGCATCCACGCGCTTTACACAATAAAGCGTGCAAAGGTACAAAAAAATATTGAACTATGCAAAAAAAAGTGAATTTTGTAGGAAAATCTCACGATTTTATTAGTAAACGGAAGGCATCTGTCACTTTTTTGACAGGAATAACCTCTATACTGAAACGTTCGGTATCTACATTCTGTTCCATCGGAACGAGTATTTTCTTGAATCCTAATTTTTGTGCTTCCTGTATGCGTTGCTCAATGCGGTTGACGGGGCGTATTTCTCCTGCTAATCCTACCTCTCCGCACAAGCAAATGGTGGGGTCGAGCGCTATGTCCATGTTGCTGCTCAGTACGGCTGCCAGGACCGCGAGATCAATAGCAGGGTCCTGTACACGCAGACCGCCTGCGATATTAAGAAAAACATCCTTTTGTAGCAGTTTGAAGCCTACTCGTTTTTCTAATACAGCGAGTAGCATATTGAGTCTTTTACTGTCAAACCCAGTGGATGAACGCTGCGGTGTGCCATAGGCTGCGGACGATACAAGAGCTTGTACTTCAATTAAAAACGGTCTTACGCCTTCAACGGCGGCAGCGATAGATACGCCAGACAGACCTTCTCGGGAAGAGGAGAGTAGCAGTTCAGAGGGATTGCTCACTTCGCGCAGTCCGTCCTGACGCATTTCGTAGATACCTAACTCGGAGGTAGAACCAAAACGATTCTTCTGTGCCCGGAGAATACGGTACATATAGTGCTGATCACCCTCGAATTGCAATACGGTGTCCACAATGTGTTCTAGCACTTTGGGACCAGCGATAGACCCCTCTTTGTTTATATGCCCTATTATTAAAAAAGGTATGTTACGCGTCTTGGCGAACTCGAGTATCCGCGCTGCGCACTCGCGCACTTGAGAGAGACTTCCGATAGAGGCGTCAATACTTTCTGTGCCAATCGTTTGTATGGAGTCAATCACCACTACTTCAGGTTCTATCTCTTTGACTTGTTCTAAGATGTGTTCTAGAGAGGTGTCGCTGGAAATATATAGATTGTCTGCTTTGCTAGCAAGTCGTTCAGCGCGTAGTTTGAGTTGCCGCACGCTTTCTTCTCCACTGGCATAGTAAGTGCGCCGTTCGCCTAATTGTAGGAGTACCTGCAATGCCAAGGTTGATTTACCTATGCCGGGTTCACCGCCTAATAATACTAAACTTCCTGGTACTAATCCTCCACCTAATACGCGGTTTAGTTCGCCATTGCACATATCAATTCGCATCTCTTCTGAAGCCGTAACTTCTTGTAAGCGTTGCGCTTTGCTCGCTCCGTAAGAGGGTGCATGCTTGCGTGTGGTAGGTGCAAAGTGAACTTCTTCTTCTTCATAGGTCCCCCATTCGCCGCAAACGGGACAACGACCTAATAATTGCGGTGCTTTTGCGCCGCACGAAGAACATACATATTGAATAGTCTGTTTTGCCATAGTGTTATAGTTCAAAGGTGTTATATTCTTCTGCTAAGAGTACATTGTCGAATACCGTTTGTGCTTCTTGCAGGAAGAGTTTGTGGTTGTCTATTCGCGCGCTATAATGGCCTAAGATCAATCTGCCGGCTTTAGCTAATTGGGCTATCTGTGCTGCTTGCGCGGCTGTGGAGTGTTTAACCTCTTTGCTGCGTATTTCCATTGTTTGAAGATAAGTGGACTCATGGTAGAGTGTTTCTACTCCCTCGATAATAGGCAGCATTTTTTCGTTGTACATGGTGTCGGAGCAGTAAGCGTACTTTTTTGTGGTTGTGCGGTCAAAAGTGCCGTCCTCCAAGCGTACGCGGTGGGTCTCTTTGAAGAGAAAACCGCAGCAGGGTACGCTATGTTTGAGCGGGATTGTCTCCACACTTACTGTTCTGTCTTGAAAAATAGTCTCGTGCCGCCGCGGATTAATGGGGTGAAAAACTATCTCATATTGTCTGTCCGAACAGTGGTAGTTTAGTAGAGGTGTGAGCAGTTTTTCTAAGTGGGGGTGCGCGTAGATATGCATAGGCTGTGTGCGTTTTAGCATACCCAAGGTAGTGAGTAGACCTATCAGACCGAAACAATGGTCACCATGCATATGTGAAATAAAAATGGTGTAGAGCCGGGAGGTATGCACACCTAAACGCTGCATGGCTATCTGCACTCCCTCGCCGCAGTCCACTAAAAATTTCTTGTCGCACAACTCTACTAACTGTCCGGAGGGGGATGTGGTCCGTGTTGGTTTGGCGCTGCCGCAACCTAATATAGTTATTTTGCCTTTACTCATGTATTAAAGCCAATTGTGCTAATATCTTATCGCCTAATGCGGTTTTGCGTTCTATGTGTTTGAGTACAGCCTGTACAAACGAATTGGATTCAAAACTACCTCGCACTTCTTCGAAGTCTTCTTCTGCTTGTTTGCGGTCACCATCCATGCCAAAGCCCGTCTTGCTATTGAGGTCAAACTCTTTACGAGCATCCTCGTACACCATGTTGTCCAGAGTGACCACAGCCTCTTTCCATTGAGAGATGGTCTGATGTATCTGCTCTAACGATACTTGCTCCAAAGAACAGTTCCATACTTGCTCCAGTTTCTCCAGTGCCCAGGTCCATTCGTAGGAGTAGTAATGGGCATGCATGTTATTGAATTCTTTTTGTATGTCTGACAGAGATGCTGAGCCTTGTTCAATGGAGTCTAATAGATGTGTTACTTCGCTTTTGGGTGCTATCAATCCAGCCAAGTCCACCCAATCACCTAAGCCAACAGGTGTGTCAGGACGCAGTACTTGCCGCACCTCGTCCATGGTGTGCAATGGTTTGTCTTCTAAGCGGCTGATAATACTATTACCTAAGAATTTCTGAATACCTATTTTGTAGAGGTTTAGTCCTTTAGAGAGTGAGGAAAAGCGTATTTTGCAGTTGTTGTAGTCGTATATCTCTTTGCCTTCTCCTTCGGTGCGGATGAGCTCTTTAAGTATCTCTTGTCCCTGCCACATTTTTTGCACGGTGTATGGACTGAGGAGGTTGAAATTTATCTGGTCTAACTTGTTTGGGTCTTTGCGGTTGTCGCGCTTTGGCCATTTCTGCGCATCGCGGATAGTACCTACAGTCCGTAAATTAGCTCCTGGTACGATATAACTCTCAGAGTTGTGCTCTATGAGATAGGAGAAAGGTAGCCCCGATGTATCTGCGTGGTGTGTGTGCCTACCCATAACAAGAGAGAAAGCGCCTATCTTGCTGGGCCAAAGGAGGTAACTATCACTGGTTGTTTTAGTGCCTCTCTCTGCTAATCCCTGATGAATGGGTCCTAACTTGTACATGTGGTTAGATTGATTACTGCCAGAGCCTGCGTTGAGGAAAGAGAATAGACCGGCAATGAGGAGTGTGGATTTGTGGTGAGTCACCGTGTATGGTCCAGCAAAGATGGCACAAGCCTCACCGTGCATTCCTTGGCAGTTACTAAAGAAGAGTGACTCGCCAGCTGAATAGTGCTTATCAAACACACATCCTTGTCCTACAAAACATTTGTCAACAAGTGTTGAGTCTCCAATACTCACTCCTGAAGATATGATAAAATCCGTACACTTGACACCGCTTCCCAGATGGACAGGTGCGGACGGGTTACTATTGATGGTTCCGTTCTTGAGTCGGCTGACACCAACTAACTCTGCGCAGTCACCTATCTTCACATTCTTAATACTGCCGCAGTTGACTATTCGCACATTATTACCTATCTCTCCTATGTTAGCTGCTTGACTGGCAGAGTAGTCGTCTATCTGCTGCTCCAATTGTCTTATCATTTTAGGGCGGTGGCGGTAGAGGGTAAGAATGTATGCTAAGCTGGCGGATAGATTATTGAATATAGGAATTTCGCGTCCGCCTCCCTCGTTCATTACCGGTACACGCACGCCATTACCAAAAGTAGTGGTACCGTCAACCAAGATGGCATTCACATTCTCAATACATGTATTATCGCCGATGTGATAGTTTGCTATGTAATTGTGAATGTTGTATAAGCGTACATCGTTGCCTATCTCGCAGTTGTGCAAGGTGGCATGGTATATCCCTGAATGGACTGCTAATCCACCAGGAAGGATGGTTTCTTTGTTGAAAACACCCAGACGGTTGTGACCTGAGAAATGGGTATCGCGTACATATTGTGCATCAAAATGTTCTGCTACCTCAATGATAGTCCAATCCTTGGCTGTACATGCTTGTTGCTGTAGTTGTTCTATTTCCTTAGTTGTAAGTGATCTGTACATTATATAACTATTTGCATTGCAGGAATATACGGGTGAAAATCTGTTTGGTGTATGCTGGGAAATCTCCGTTTAGAAGCCATCCATAGTATCCTTTGTCTCGTTTGAAAATATCCGCCACTCTTTTGCCTTTATGTTGCCCGAAATTGAAAACTTCCTTTCCGTCTTTGTCGTACACGATGCGTCCTGCAAAATCGGCAAAGCGTGTCTCTCCCTCTGTGTATGCCGCCAATTCTTCTATGGTGTCAGGTAGGTCATATTTCTCCAGTTGGGCTGCTAAAACCTCATAAGTGGCCATAGTGTCGGCATTGGCAGAGTGGGCATTAGTCAGTTCTTTATTACAATAGAAATGATAAGCTGCGGCGAGATTACGCGGCTCGTTGCGTGTGAAGATAGTGTAAGCGTCTATCATATGCTTGCGTTTGAGGTGTACCTCTATTCCAGCGCGAATGAACTCCTCTGCCAAAAGGGGTATGTCAAAGCGGTTGCTGTTATAGCCCGCGAGGTCGCTACCTTCTAACACTTGAGCTACTTCGTGTGCGACCTGTATCCATGTGGAGCAATCCTTTACATCTTCGTCTGTTATTCCATGTATAGCTGACACCTCAGGTGGAATAGGCATTGGTGTCTCTTCGATATAGGGTTTGCCGTGTTCATTGAACTTGTGTGTGATAATAGTAGGTTTTATGCGCAAGGTCTTCCCTTCGGCATTGCCGTTAGGAAAGACCTTATACCAACTAATCTCTACAATGCGGTCTGTAGCGATATGTAAACCTGTCGCCTCTATGTCAAAAAAGACAAGTGGGCGACTCAAACGCATTTTAAGCTTCATTAGTCATTAAGCAGCATTGGCATGAGTAGCATCAATACTTCTTCGTTAGACTCTTCGCCAACCGGCAAGATAAGACCTGCGCGCGCTGAATCTGCCAATTTCAACTGCACATCCGTAGTGCCTACGGTAGAGAGCAGATCGATAAGGAATGGAGCCTTAAAACCGATAGCCATAGCCGTTCCCTGATAATCGCATGTTATCATCTCCTCTGCGCTGGTAGAGAAGTCTATATCTTGTGCAGATATCTTTATTTGGTTCTCTGTCAGCGCCAGACGTAACTGTGCTGTACCATTGTTAGCAAAGACAGCCACGCGTTTGCAAGCGTTAATCATCGTTTGGCGGTCAATAGTTACTATATTTTGATTGCTCTGTGGAATAACAGCGTTGTAGTTTGGGAAACGGCCTTCAATGCGGCGGCAAACAACGATGGTCTTATCAAACTCAAAACGGGCGTTCTTGACGCCAAAAGTGATTTTCACATCTCCCTCCTCTTTCGCAAGGAGGTTTTTGAGTAGCGAAGCCGGTTTCTTAGGCAGGATAAAATTAGCCTCGATGCCTGTTTTAACGCTGTTATTGGTATATTTAACCAAGCGATGGGCGTCGGTAGCTACCATAGTGACATTTTCGGCTGTGATGTCAAAATAAATACCATTCATCACTGGGCGTAATGGATCATCTGCGGTGCAGAAGATGGTTTTCTCTATCGCGCTCTGGAGCGTAGTAGCAGGCAAGGTCAGCACCTGTGTATCCACCTCATCCTGTGGCATTTCAGGATACTCATTGCCATTCACACCCACGAAAGAGTAAGTACCATTCTGACTCACCATGTTCACCGCGAAATTATTCTCGTCAATAGTGAATGCTAATGGCTGGTCAGAGAACTCACGAAGAGTCTCCAGTAACAACTTAGCAGCGCTCGCTACTTTACCGGAACCCTCTACACCATCCACTTCAATAGCGGTGCGAATGGTGGTCTCGCCATCCGAAGCGGTCAACTTAAGTTCATTGCCTGCCAACTCGAACAGCACATCATCCAAAATAGGAAGCGCATTCTTATTGTTGATAACACGGCTTACTGCCTGTAATTGGGAAAATAACTTACTGCTGGATACATTAAATTTCATAATGCTTTATATTTGGTATTAATACTATTATCGCATTTATTTACTAAAATTGCGCACAAAGTTAGTACTTTTTTTTGAAATAACAAAATTTTTTTGTACTTTTGCAGCGTTTTTCCTAAAATAGGACAGTAGAACAAATGAAAATAGGTGTTTTTGATAGCGGTTACGGCGGTTTGACGATACTTCGTGCTATTCGCCAGGCGCTCCCCCAGTATGATTATCTCTACTTGGGCGATAATGCGCGTGCGCCGTATGGCACCCACTCTTTTGATGTGATATACAAATACACCTTACAGGCCATTCGTTTCCTTATCGAGCATGACTGCACATTGGTTATCATGGCATGTAATACAGCGAGTGCAAAGGCACTCCGTTCTATCCAGCAGCGCGACTTACCACTCATCAACGCGGAGCGCCCTGCGGGCAAGCGTGTGAATGTGTTGGGCGTCATTCGTCCTACCGTGGAGGTAGTGCCTTCTGTCACAGCGAATGGACATATAGGAATCCTCGCCACCCCCGCCACTGTGCAGTCACAGTCCTACCTCATGGAGTTGGCCAAGATCAACGCAGAGCGCGAGCAAGCAGGTCAACCTGCGTTGGTAGTCAGTCAGCAAGAATGTCCTATGTGGGTGCCGCTTATCGAGTCAGGCGAACATAACCAACCTGGCGCGGACTATTTCATTGAGTTATACCTACGCAAACTCTTTGCCCAAGACGAGACGATAGACACATTGGTTTTGGGTTGTACCCATTACCCTCTAATCAAAGAAGCTATTGCTCGTCACCTAACTGCGATGGGCAAAGGAGGTGTGCAGATCATCGCGCAGGGTACATTAGTGGCTGAGAGTTTAGTGAACTATCTGCAGCGCCATGCGGAGTATCGTGAGCAGTTGAGCGAAGAGGGTTCGTGCGTCTATCTAACCACAGAGAATGCTGACCGCTTTGCGCAATCTGCATCCACTTTCTTAGGTTCCTCTATTGAGGCACAACATATTGATTTATAATTCCTTGCATCATCCCTGTATTGCTTGCAAGCGATTTTTCATTTCTATCCATTCATCGCGTAAGCGCGCAGCTATTTCGTACTCTTGCGCTTTGGCAGCCGCGAGCATTTGCTTGCTCTTGTTGGCAATCGCTTTTTCTAATGCTTTAGCATCCATCTTCTGCCAGTCAGCCGTTTTCCATCCTTCGCGTATCGTCTGCTCCACCCGCTGTTTTTCTTCGTTAGCATCCTTGTAGAGCGAAGCCAGCGCGGTGGTGTTAATCTCCTTGCGGATGGCTGTAGGTGTTATGCCGTGCTCCTCGTTATAACGCATTTGTATAGTGCGTCGTCTATTCGTTTCATCAATGGTAGCCTGCATAGCGGGTGTTATCTTATCGCCATAGAGGATAGCCTTACCATTCACATGTCTTGCGGCGCGTCCTACGGTCTGCGTCAGCGAGCGTTTATCGCGCAGGAAACCCGTTTTATCTGCGTCAAAGATAGCCACGAGACTCACTTCGGGCAAGTCTAATCCCTCGCGTAGCAAGTTCACTCCCACCAGCACATCATACTCTCCTTTGCGTAGGTCTTCCATGATTTTGATACGCTCTATCGTATCCACATCGCTATGTATATACGCCGAGGAGACGCCATACTTACGGAAATACTCGTCCAATTCTTCCGCCATTCGTTTGGTGAGTGTAGTGACGAGCACTCGTTCGCCTCGGTGTGCGCGTGTCTGCACTTCGTCCATCAGGTCATCCACTTGGTGCTCTGTGGGTCGCACTTCTATCTCAGGGTCCAAGAGTCCTGTAGGACGGATGAGTTGGTCGATGACTATTCCTTCACTCTTCTTCAACTCATATTCGTCAGGGGTAGCAGAGACATAGATAGTCTGCCCTGTTTTGGATTCAAACTCATCAAAGGTGAGCGGTCTATTATCGCGTGCTGCGGGCAGGCGGAAACCATAGGCAACAAGGTTATCCTTGCGCGACTTATCACCTCCGTACATACCTCGTATCTGCGGAACTGTCACATGGCTCTCGTCTATGACGAGCAACATATCTTCGGGGAAATAATCGAGCAAGCAGTACGGCGGTGTGCCTTCTTCTCGTCCATCGAAATAGCGACTGTAGTTCTCCACGCCTGAGCAGTAACCTAATTCATCGAGCATCTCAAGGTCGTATTTGACGCGTTCCTCAATACGCCGTGCGAATAGTTCTTCGCCCAAACCGATGAAATAGTCTATCTGCTTATTGAGGTCCTCCTTGATAAGTTCTTTGGCTGCCGTAATGCGGTCTTTATTGGTGCAGAAGATAGTAGCGGGGCTAAGGTTGTAATAATCAAACTCCTCCAACACTTGTCCTGTAAGCGGATGGATAGTGGCTATACTATCTATCTCATTGCCAAAGAACTCGATGCGCACTATATAGTCTGCGTATGCGAGTGCGAGGTCTATCGTGTCGCCTTTCACGCGGAAGCGTCCGCGCGTCAGTTCCATATCATTGCGTATGTATTGCGCGGCAATGAGTTGCTTGAGCAGGTCGTCCATCGCTATCACATCGCCGCGATGAAGATGAATAGCATTATCGCTAAAATCCTGCGGGCTGCCCAAACCGTATATACAACTCACAGAAGAGACGATAATCACATCTTTTCTGCCGCTCAGCAGTGCCGAGACAGCCGAGAGCCGCAGACGGTCAATCTCCTCATTGATAGACAAATCTTTGTCTATATAAGTATCGGTAGAAGGGATATACGCCTCGGGTTGGTAATAATCGTAGTAACTAACGAAATACTCCACGGCATTATTAGGGAAGAAAGTTTTCATCTCCGAGTACAACTGTGCCGCGAGTGTCTTGTTATGGCTCATGATGAGTGTAGGTCGGTTGAGCTGCGCAATGACATTAGCGATAGTAAAGGTCTTACCACTACCTGTCACGCCCAGTAGGACTTGCGCGTCTGCGCCTGCCTGCACTCCCGCCACCAAACTCTCTATCGCCTGTGGCTGGTCACCTGTGGGTTTATATGTACTTTCTAATGTAAACAATACTTCGTCTCTCTTTAAAAAACAAAAAGGAGCCTCGCTTGGAGACTCCTATCTGTTTGCGTTTTACTTCACGCGGCGCTCTGGAATACGAGCCTTCTTACCTGTGAGATCACGTAAGTAGTACAATTTAGCGCGACGCACTTTACCGTACTTGTTGACTGTGATGCTCTCGATAAATGGGCTGTCCATAGGGAAGATACGCTCAACACCTACATTACCAGACATTTTACGAACGGTGAAGCGTTTTTTGTCTCCGCTACCATGGATGCAGATTACATCACCACGGAACTCTTGCACACGCTCTTTGTTACCCTCTTTAATACGATAACCTACTGTAATTTGGTCACCAGCCTTGAATGCAGGCAACTCTTTTTTCTCGCCGGCAAATGCTTGCTCAGCAATTTTAATTAAATCCATTTCGTTATTCTTTTTTATGGATTAGTACTGCACGCAGAGTATATACTACTATTCGGCACGCCAATTCTAAAATCTAAATCCTAAATCCTAAAATCATCCGCGTCCTAATGCAATCGCCAGAGACTCTACGCGAAAAACGGGGCAAAGGTACAACAAATTTTTGACATACGCAAATAAATGGGTGTTTTTTTTGCAAATAGAATAAAATTCTATGTTTTATGGACGGAAATATGCCGCATATGCGAGCATAAATGCGGTATATAGACGAACATTAAACGGAGTACGCAGTACTGGCAAAAAAAACACCCATTTGCTTGCGTATGCACCGCAAAATGCGACCGTACCTTCGAGGTGGGACGGCAAAGCCGTGTCGGTGCCCTCGAAGTACAACAAAAGGAGCCGCGATTGCGACTCCCTTCTTTAGTAGTGAGTACTTTGTACATTGTACATCGTACATCGTCCCTTGGTCACATTACTTCACTTCCAGTCCGGTGAGAGTGTATTTTGTGCCATTGCGAAGAATGAGCACTTGACCGTCTTTTATCACCTTTGTACTTTGTATTTCGTCACCTTGTACATTCTCTATGCTTTCCGTATCTACAAGAATAGAACCAAACTCTTTCCATACATCCGCTTCTTTATATGCCTCCACACTTCCTGCCGGTACATAAAGCGTAACATTCTTCAGTTCGACCCCATAGAAGGAATAACTGCTCACATCCGTTGGCGGAACCAATGCTCGGCAATGTACTTCTTTCAGATTGTTGCACGCCAAGGAATACATCTTAAGGTGTATCGTATTGGCACTCAGTGTGATACACTCCAGTGCGTTGCAGTCCTCCAAGGCATTAGCAGGCACGGTGCTTATACTTTCTCCAAAAGTGACGGAAGTAAGGCGATAGCAGTTTGCCAACGCACTCTCATTGATTTGCTCCACGGGAGCGTCTATAGTCAAAGCACCTTGTTTATATGCAGAACATGCCGCCATAATCTTCTTGGTGTTGTCCAAGTAAACGATTTCATCTTCTATATAACCATTCACGCAACGAGCACCATAATCCGTTTTTCTATCGTCAGCATATGCGATGTTTGGCACCATTTGGAAGGCTCTAAAACCAATCTCTTGGGCGCTATTAGGGATAGATAGAGTGGTCAATGAGTAACATTTAGAGAAAGCATGCGAACCTATTTCGGTAATAGCATTGCTCATGCCTACTGTGTGTAATGCTATACAATCCTGAAAAGCATACTGACCAATCCAAGTTACACTCTGAGGTAGCTGCACTTCTTTCAATGCTGGAAGAGCATGGAATGCATATGCGCCAATACCCGTAAGTCCATCAGATAAATAGATATACTCGATATCTGCTCGGTAGTCAATCCATGGCATGGATTCGTTTTCAAAATAAGGAATGAAGTTTCTCGTTCCATTAGCAACAAAAGTGAGAGTTTTTGTTTCTGTGTCATAACTCCAACTCACATCTGTCGTGTCGCTACAGTTGCCGCTAATCACTTCTGCCTGGCTTGTTAGTGCCACGCAGCACATTAGAA
>JAZNQB010000122.1:0-10433 GCA_045589995.1 Paludibacteraceae bacterium | reverse complement strand
ATTATGTCCCCTTCCTATGACTTGATTTTGCGCTACAATAACACATCCAACCGGCACTTCACCCGCATCAAACGCTTTTTGGGCTTCTATGAGTGCCATAGACATATATTTTTCATCCTCTGCTGTGCACTCTATTCCTTTCTTCTTTTTAGCTTCCAAGAATGCTGCAACATCTTCCGGATGGGACTCAAAATGATTGCCAATCACCACTATGTCCGCTCCAGCCTCGTAGGTATCTCTTAGCATTTGGGGTGTTCGTATTCCTCCTCCCACTATCAGTGGAAGGGTCACTGCGGCTCTCACCGCGGCTACAATGTCCGTAGGAACTGGCATCTGCGCTCCGCTTCCGGCCTCCAAGTAAACAAGTTGTTTTCCCATCATTTCCGCAGCAATAGCCGTTGCTACGATTGTCTCTTTATCTTCCCTTGGGATGGGTTTGGTAGCCGAGACACGCATAACACTTGTCTCCACTCCTCCGTCTATGAGGATATACCCCATTGGAATTGTTTCTATCCCCGACCGCCGCACTTTCTGTGCCGCTGCGATCTGCTGCCCCACCAGCATTTCGGGGTTTCTACCTGAGAGCAGACTTAAATAAAGCAGTGCGTCTGCCTCTCCTGTAAACTGCTCTATATTACCCGGAAAAAGGACGATAGGGGCTTCACATGCTTCCTCTTGCATTTTCGTCCTCAAGGAGCGCACAAAATCTGTTGTATCTCCGCCTGTTGACCCACCTACAAAAAAGAAATCCGGTTTATTCTGCGGCGAGAGAGCCAGCGTATTCGGATTTGTTTTTTCCGGATCAATAAGCAGCGCCATCAGGGGTTTACCTGCAGCCTTAGCAGACCATATTTCAGACAAAACCGAGTACATCAATTCCTCCATTTAAACGATTCTACAAGGCGTATAACATCCGTTTTAAGATACTCATACACAGGCGCTAACGAGTCTGCGTTAGGCTGGCAGTTACAATAGACCGACCCTCTGAAGAAATGACGCGTGGAATCTGTCAGAAAGAACTGACACGAAGAGGCTGTATTTCCCTCCAAATCAAACAACACGCCGTACACTTTTTCCTCCGGATGCATATAGTCACGCTCAGGTATAGAAGATGCATGCGACACATTCTTATAGACAAACTCCAGCGCATCCTCTGTCAGTTCTCTCAAATCACCCCCTACAGACTTGTAGGAGCAATGCACCGTAGCATCCAAAGCGGGATAGTAGATATTGATCCAATACCTTTCTCCCTGCTTGTGCCTAAGAGTAACTTGTGCATTTTGCGACAAGTCGAAATCATACGGGAAAGTCTGAAAATCAGGGCTATACGCGCTCAAAAGAGCATACGCCGTATCCGGCGGCGTAATGCGATAATAGCCATAAGGGCGAGGTGATGAAGGTGCTCCACACGCCATTAGGCATAGCGCAGACACATATACAATGGTTCTTAGTATGAATTTATTTTTGCACATTCGAGTCCAAATTACGACGCAAAGGTAGTAAAAAAAGTTGAAAGATGAAAGATGAAAGATGAAAGATGAGAGTTTTCAGCCTTAAAAGTTCTTTTTTTTATAAAAAAGACAACGCGCGCTTGCGTATATCATTTTATTTTACTATCTTTGCACGCTATTTGTATAACCATATCAATATAAATCATAGAAAAACACAATATTTATCATGACGAAAAGAGAAAACAATTATTGCGTAATCATGGCCGGCGGCGTAGGCAGCCGTTTTTGGCCGTTCAGCCGAAATGACAGACCTAAGCAGTTCTTGGACTTCTTCGGCACCGGCAGGAGTCTGCTTCAGATGACAGTGGACCGTTTCCGCCCGTTAGTCCCCATTGAGAATATGCTTATTGTGACTAATATAGCATACAAACAACTCATTTTAGAGCAAGTGCCTGATTTAGAAGAGAAGCAGATTTTATGCGAGCCTGCTCGTCGCAACACAGCTCCATGCATTGCTTACGCTGTTTCTCATATTCGTGCCATGTGTCTGCGCAAAGCGGGTTTGACAGCACAGACCCAAGACTGGAGCCGCCCGGAGTTACAAGTCAACATGGTAGTAGCAGCGAGCGACCACCTTATTTTAGAGGAGGATGTTTTCCGCACCACCATAACAAAAGCTTTTGATTTTGTGGCAGCCAACAAGGCCATTCTTACTTTAGGAATGCAACCGACCCGTCCTGAGACAGGATACGGATATATCCAATACATAAAAGGAGAAAGCAACGACATACAGCACCCAATAGAGGGTATTTACCCTGTCAAGACATTCACAGAGAAGCCGAACTTAGAGATGGCAAAAATATTCTTAGAAAGCGGTGATTTCCTGTGGAACTCGGGTATCTTCATCTGGAGTCTGCAAACTATCAGTGAGGCTTTCCGTCATCTCCTGCCTGAAGTGGCAGACCGTTTCCGCGAGGGCGAGTTGTTAATGGGTACAGACAAAGAGGAAGCATTTATTGAAGAAATTTTCCCTAAATGTCCGAATATATCCATCGACTACGGTATTATGGAGAAAGCAAAGAATGTGCATGTACTGCCATCCAGCTTTGGTTGGAGTGATTTAGGCACATGGGGTTCATTATACGAATTGAGTCAGAAGGACCAATCGCACAATGTAAGTTTGCACAGCGATGCTCTTTTCTATGAGAGCGAGGGCAATGTAGTAACTTTGGAGCCCGGCAAATTAGCTGTTGTGCAAGGCATGAAAGACATGATCGTAGCCGAGGAAGGCGGCATTCTTCTTATTTGCCGCAAGAGCGATGAGCAGCGTATCAAGCAATTTGTAGCTGATGCACAAGAAAAATATAATGGTAAATACAATTAACCGAATATCTATACCCTATGAGTTATCTTAATTTTGACAAGACCGTACTTGTTAATCTGGAGCGCTCGCTTCAGAAAGAGATGATTCGGACTAATCGTGCGGGTGTGTATAATTCTACCACTTTGGTGGATTGCAATACCCGCAAGTATCACGGACAACTGGTACTACCTCTACCCGAGTTGAGCAAAGACAATTATGTACTCCTCAGCTCTTTAGACGAGACTGTTATCCAACATGGTGCCGAGTTTAATTTGGGTCTTCATCAGTACGGGGAACACACTTTCTCGCCCAACGGACACAAATATATCCGTGAGTTTGATTGCGAGCTTATCTCACGCACCGTTTATCGTGTAGGTGCGATGGTTCTTCAGAAAGAGCGTATGCTTGTCAGCTTTGAGCCTCGTGTGCTGATCCGCTACACGCTGTTGGAGTCGGGAAGTCCGACTACGCTTCGTTTCAGGCCATTCCTTGCATTCCGCTCTGTCAATGAGCTGACCCATGAGAATCCGCTTGCCAACTCTAATATGGACGAGTGTGAGAACGGACGCTACAACCGTATGTATGCCAATTTCCCTAATCTATATATGCAGTTCAGCAAGTCCGTTCAGTATGTACATGACCCTCAGTGGTACAAGGGAGTTGAGTATCCCAAAGAGCGTGACAGGGGATATGACTACAAGGAAGACTTGCTTGTGCCCGGTTACTTTGAGTTACCTATCAAGAAAGGCGAGAGTATCATTTTTGCAGCCGGTATCAGCGAGTGCCAAACGGCGTCGCTAAAAAACACTTGGAAGAAAGAGCTGAGCCGTCGTATCCGCCGCGAGGATATGTTCAGCACTCTCAAGAACTCTGCTGGTCAATTCTACAAACGCGAAGGTGACAAATGCTATCTGCTTGCTGGTTATCCATGGTTTCAAGCAGATGCCCGCACCACTTTCTTCTCTGTAGCCAGTTGTACATTAGACATAGACCGTCCTGAATACTGGGATGCTATCATCAACAAGACCGCTATTCCTGAACTATTGGATTTTATGAACGGTAGGTCCGAGCAAGTGAAGATGAGCGGTATGGACGAGCCTGATGTGCTATTATGGTTCATACGCTCCATCCAGAAGTTTGCACATAAGTATAGTCTGCGTGAGGCTGCCGACTTATATGGACAATTATGTTTGGATATTATCACCTATTATAAAAAGCAGAACCATCCTCGCGCATTCTTACACCGCAATGGTCTCATTTGGGTGGATGGCACCCAGCGTCCTGCTACATGGATGAATGCCACAGAGTATGGTCGTCCGATCACCCCTCGCACGGGTTATGTAGTAGAGATCAATGCACTATGGTATAACGCTATGCTCTTTACTGCTGAATTACTGCGCGAGTTGGGCAAAGAGGTGACAGCAGACTTGATGGAGTATCAATCCAATATCACCAAAGATGCATTTACCAAGACATTCTGGAATGGTTATTACCTAAACGACTATGTCGTTGGAGACTACCAAGACAAAGAAGTGCGTCCTAATATGATCTGGGCGGTTGGTTTGCCTTATAGTCCGCTGGACCGTCATCAGCAGAAAGCCGTAGTGGACATATGTACGAAGGAACTGCTCACCCCCCGCGGTCTGCGCAGCCTATCTCCCAAGAGCGGCAGCTACCGCCCTATGTACACAGGCAGTCTATCCGAGCGCAATCGTAGTTTGTATAATGGTATTGTATGGCCTTCTACTATCACCGCCTACTCGCGTGCATATATGAATGTTTATAAGCATAGCGGTGTCAGTTTCATGGAGCGCACCTTAATCGGTTTCGAGCAAGAGATGAGTGAGTTGTGCATCGGCACACTCAATGAGTTCTATGATGGCAACCCACCCTACAAAGGTCATGGCGGCATGAGTTCAGCACCGAGTGTAGCATCCGTCATCAGTATCATGGATACGCTCAAGAAATATCATAATGAGCAAGGAAAGGAGGAACAGCAATGAAAGCACTTATGTTCGGTTGGGAATTCCCCCCTCATATCTTAGGTGGTTTGGGCACAGCCAGTTATGGTTTGACCCGTGGTATGGCACAACAAGAGGATATGGATATCACTTTTGTCATCCCTAAACCATGGGGCGACGAAGACCAGTCTTTCCTTCGCATCATCGGTGCCAATAGTGTGCCTATTGTATGGAAAGAGAATGACTACAATTATGTAAAAGACAAGATGGCGGGTAAGATGAGTCCCGAGGAGTATTACCATCTGCGTAATGGCATCCACTATGACTACCGCCGTATCGGTACAGATGAATTAGGCTGTGTTGGTTTCTCAGGTCGCTACCCTGACAACCTGATAGAAGAGATTAACAACTACGAAGCCGTAGCCAGTGTGCTTGCCCATAGTTTGGATTTTGATATCATCCACAGCCACGACTGGCTCACCTATCCTGCCGGTGTCTTCGCCAAGCATATCAGTGGTAAGCCTCTTGTCATTCATGTGCACGCTACTGATTTTGACCGCAGCCGAGGTAATGTTAATCCTACAGTGTATGCTATCGAGAAACGCGGTATGGACGAGTGTGACCACATCATGTGCGTAAGCGAACTGACCCGACGAACAGTGATTGAGAAATACGGCCAAGACCCTCGCAAAGTGAGCACCGTTCATAATGCCGTAGAGCCTTTAGCTAATCCGGATGAGTTCACCAAACCGGAACGCAAAGACAAACTTGTCACATTCCTTGGCCGCATCACTATGCAGAAAGGTCCTGAGTATTTTGTAGAAGCCGCAGCACGCGTGCTGAGCAAGACTGATGGTGTGCGCTTTGTGATGGCCGGTAGCGGAGACAAGATGGAGGAGATGATTGATTTAGTAGCCAAGAGAGGCATAGCAGACAAATTCCATTTCCCCGGTTTCATGCGTGGCAAGCAAGTACAGGAGATGTTAGCCATGTCCGATGTATATATCATGCCTTCCGTGAGTGAGCCTTTTGGTATATCTCCTTTGGAAGCGATGCAGGTTGGCTGTCCGTCTATTATTTCCCATCAGTCGGGTTGCGCAGAGATATTACAGCACGCTATCAAGACGGACTATTGGGACATTGACGCTATGGCAGATGCTATATACGCCATCGTCAAATATCCGGCTATGTACAAGAGTCTGCACGAATTAGGCAAAGCAGAAGTCAATGCCATCAAGTGGTATGATGCTGGTCTGAAAGTGCGCAGAATTTACGACGGTGTGATTAGCCATACATTGTAATGTTGAATGTGTAATGTTTAAAGAAAAATTATACGGATTATGAAAAATATATGTTTCTGCTTCCAGATGCACAGCCCTTATCGTCTGAAGCGCTATCGTTTTTTCGAGATAGGTCATGACCACTATTACTACGACGACATGGCCACTGAGGAGCATGTTAATTGGTTGGTACAAACATCTTACCTTCCGTTGTGCCACACTTTGCGCGACATGATCAGTCTAAGCAAAGGTAAATTCCACTGCGCGCTGAGTGTGAGTGGAACGATGATTGAGATGCTTGAGCAGTTCAACCCTGAGATGATTGATATTCTTAAAGAGTTAGCCGCCACTAAATGTGTGGAGTTTGTGGCTACTCCTTATAGCTATTCGCTTGCATCTGAGTACAGCGAAAGCGAGATGAAAGCACAGTTGCAACAACAAGGCAAACTGATAGAATCCCTCTTAGGCGTCAAGACACAAACTATTTGGAACACTGAACTCCTATACACGGACGAGACCGCCTACATGCTTGGCAAGATGGGTTATAAGACCATCATGACCGAAGGAGCCAAACATATTCTCAGTTGGAAAAGTCCTAACTATGTCTATCAGTCAGCCACATCATCGAAGACCAAGGTACTGCTCCGTAACACCGCCTTGAGCGACGAGCTGAGTTTCCATTTCTCTGACCCTACTTGGTCTCACTTCCCTTTGGATGCAGAGAAATATGCCGACCGCATACAAGGCCTGCCTGAAGAGGAACAGCTTATCAACATATGGGTTGGCGCCGAGACTTTCGGAATACGCCAGCATGCTGAGAGCGGCATTTTCGATTTCCTCAAGGCACTTCCTTATTATGTTTTGGAGCGCGAGATGGGTTTCATGACTCCTTCTGAGGCTGCTAAAAAATTAGCGACCAACGAAGTAGTGACTGCTCCTTATCCTTTGACATGGAGCGGAGAGGCAAAAGACCTGAGCATCTTCACTGGCAATGACTTGCAGCAAGAGGCTCTGCAAAAACTATACGCAGTAGCAGAGCGTGTACATCTATGTCAAGACAAGAACCTGAAGAAAAACTGGTTGCGCCTGCAGGATATCAATTACATGCATTACATGAACCATATCGATCAGGGCGAGACACAATATGAGTCGGCTTATGATGCTTTCATCAACTATATGAATATTCTCTCCGATTTCTTACAAACGGTAGAGGAGCAATATCCGACCACTATCGAGAATGAGGAGTTGAATGAGTTGCTCAAGACAATCCGCAACCAAGAAGAGGAAATACAGAAACTACAAGCTAAGCTCAAGAAAAAATAGTGTTCAAGCATCGTATAGGTATAGTATTAGTGCTGTTGGCAGCGACCATTATGGTTGCTGCCCAGCAGTCGCGTATCCGCACGCGCATCAAGACTTGGACACTACCATCTCTTGCTGCTATAGCGGACACTATCTCTTTTACCGACACCACGATGCTCAACTATCATGACATTGATTTGCAGCAGCGCTATTCGCTGAGTAGTACAACGAACGGCAATGTGCTGGTTTCTCCCATCCTATCGCGTATTGTGCAGGACCGTCTTTATACGATTGATGACCCGTTTGCATATAGTTTTGCTCCCTATGTAATTACGCCGCAGCAGCAGCGTTTTTTCAACACCACTGTGCCCTATTCATCCGTTGCCTATAAGAAAGGATTTGTCAGTGGACATGAAGAGAATGATATTCATTTCCTTTTTACAGGTAACATAGGAAAGCCTTTGAATTTGGGTGTTGAGATGGATTATCTGAATGCAGTGGGACACTATGCCAACACAGCCGGTAAGTTATACAGAGGGTCGGTATGGGGTAGTTATAATGGAAATCACTATAGTATGCATGCCTCTTTCGGTTGGAGTCAACTCAGTTCGTTTGATAATGGTGGCTTGCAGGATGTGAACGACTTAGCCAGTTCACTCAATCCTGAAGACCTGCCTGTCCGTCTGAATGCAATGACAAGTTATAGATACCTTAGTGGTTATCTGCACAACCAATACGCCATCACGATGGAGCGCGAATATACCGACTCGGTAGAGGTGATAGAAGAAGGCAAGCGTGTGATGCGTGATACTGTGAAGACAGAACATATCCCACTGATGACCTTCTCGCATATTTTTGAGACCAACAACTCCAACCGGCGTTATATAGAGAAGACTGCAAACCAGAATTTCTATGACACTACTTATTACGACAACACTACCACGCGTGATACCACCGATGTGCTCACTATACGAAATACAGTAGCTGTTACTTTCTGCGAGGCGTTTAATACCAAACTCAAATTCGGTGCCTCTGTATTTGCTATGAACGAGTGCCAGCGTTTCCTCAATGATTCAGTTCCTTATGATAGTATTTATGATTACCGCTGGACAAACAATACTTTCGTAGGAGGCGCCATTCATAAGCATAGTGGCAAACATGTGCATTACGCAGTAGAAGGACAAGTGTGCTTATTGGGTTATAAGATAGGTGAGTTTGATGTGCATGGCACAATGTCAGCGTATTTCCGTGCAGGAAAAGACACTATGTATCTCCGTGCGCGAGCGCTCGCGAAGAGTATGACACCCAGTCCATATTTACAGCATTTTCGCTCCAATCATATCGCATGGGATAATCATTTTGGTTTCACCTACCGTTTCTTAGGTGGGGTTACTCTTGACTACCCTACTCAATGGGTACGACCGCGGATAGATTTCAGTTTTGAGAACAGGACCCATCCCATCTATATCTCCGCAGCTGATTGGAAGCCGCGCCAATATGAGGGCAATGTGCAGATTATCACAGCCGATATAGGCGTGGATATCACTACACCGTGGATTAACTTGGAGAATAGGGCTATCTTCCAGCACACAACCAACGACTCTGTGCTACCTGTACCGATGTTCACGCTGCAGCACCGCCTCTACTACCACGGCACTTGGTTCAAAGCGATGGATGCACAGATAGGAGTAGATGTGCTCTATTTCACCCGCTACAACGCACCTATTCTATGTCCTGCAACGGGAATGTTTGCCAACCAGCAAAATACGGAGATTGGCAATTATCCATGGATGAATGTGTATGCGAATTTTTATGTACGCTCCATCCGCCTGCGTTTCTTCGCGCAGTACCAACACATAAACCGCCTTTTTATGAAAGACAATCTTAACTATATGGCCATGCCTGGTTATCCAACTAATAGGGATGTATTTAGAGCAGGCATAGCATGGCATTTTTATAATTAGACATACGAGGAACGAACAAGCAGAAAGATTACATATTATGCAATTAACACAAAACTTAAACAAAATACTTTATTATGCGCACGATGAAGCCGAGCGCCTCTCGTGCAAACAAGTGGAACCCATTCACTTGCTTTTGGCTATCATACGCTTGGGCGAAGGTTCGGCTTATGAACTCCTTCTCCATGCGCGCTTCAATCCTGCGGATGCCAAAGAGCAGTTAGATACCGAGTTTCGTCAAGAACCCTCTTCCACCATCGAACCTGTCACCCGCAGTGTACAGACAGAGCGTATCCTGCGCATAGCAGAGCGTATATGCAAGGAGTACCGCGCAGAGATGATGTGTTCAGCGCACCTCTTACTGGCTATCATGCGCGAGGATATCAACAAAGCCGCCGCTTATTTAGACCAAACATGGGGTATGAGTTATCAGCAGTTGGCAGACATTTATGGTCTGCCTCAAGCTAATAACACTCCCACTAATGGCTCCGGTCAGATAGGGGATGTGAGTGACGGCGCATGGCAACCCAATAAACGCCCAAAGGGCAACACACAGGTAGGCACCACCACTGCTTTGGACAAGTACGGACATGACCTAACTAAGCAGGCAGAGAAAGGAGAGTTGGACCCTGTAGTGGGCAGAGAGATAGAGATTGAACGCGTAGTGCAGATTCTAAGCAGACGAAAGAAAAACAATCCCATTCTTATTGGTGAGCCTGGCGTGGGCAAATCAGCTATTGTGGAAGGTCTGGCATTGCGTATCATGACAGACGAAGCGGGTGCTCTTCGAGGCAAGCGTATCATCACATTAGACATAGCCTCTATGGTAGCAGGCACCACGTATCGTGGCCAGTTTGAAGAGCGAATGAAACAGGTCATCAGCGAGTTACATAATCATCCAGAAGTAATTCTTTTCATCGACGAGATACACACTATTATCGGTGCGGGCAATGCCCAAGGGTCATTGGATGCAGCCAATATTCTCAAGCCAGCGCTGGCACGAGGAGAAGTACAATGCATAGGTGCCACCACTACTGCCGAATATGCCAAATCGATCGAGAAAGACGGAGCATTAGAGCGTCGCTTTCAGAAAGTGAAGTCGGAGGCCAAGCGGT
>JAZNQB010000121.1:0-4755 GCA_045589995.1 Paludibacteraceae bacterium | reverse complement strand
ATGGCTGGCTATGAGTACATGGGCAAGATGCCATTCAAACATGTTTATTTCACAGGTATCGTGCGCGATAAATTAGGTCGCAAGATGTCCAAATCATTAGGTAATAGTCCTGACCCACTGGATCTCATCGAGCGTTTTGGTGCTGACGGCGTGCGTATGGGTATGATGCTTTCTGCCCCTGCAGGTAACGACATCCTCTTTGATGAGTCACTCTGCGAGCAAGGACGTAACTTCTGCAATAAGATTTGGAACTGCTTCCGTCTCATCAAAGGATTTGAAGTGGCTGATACAGAAGCACCAAAGGGTAACCAGTTAGCCGTACAATGGTTCGACGCACTACTCACACAAACGGAGAAAGAGATTATCGACCTCTTTAGCAAATACCGCTTGAGCGAAGCATTGATGGCAGTCTATAAACTCTATACTGACGAGTTCTCTGGATGGTACTTGGAAATGATTAAACCTGCTTATGGTCAACCTATTGACAAGCAGACCTACGAGCAGTCACTGGCTTTCTTTGATCGTCTGCTCAAACTGCTCCACCCATTCATGCCATTCATCACTGAGGAATTATGGCAAAACCTCTACGAGCGCAAAGAAGGCGAATCCATCATGGTTTCACCGTTAGAGACCCTAAAGACCTTAGAGACCCTAAAGACCTTAGAGCAAATGGATACCCTCAAACAAATCGTTTCGGGCGTGCGTAATATCCGCGCAGGCAAGAATATCCCACAAAAGGAACTCCTCTCGCTCTATTTTGAGAACGCCAACAACTATCCTTTAGCCGAACTACTCACCAAATTGGCAAATGTGGAGATGGGCGAGAAGAACGAGAATAGCGGCGCCACTTCTACTTTCATCGTAGGCACTACCGAATATGCAGTACCAATGGATAAGTTCATCGATGTAGAAGAAGAACTCAAGAAGTTAGAGGCGGATTTACAGCACCAACAAGGTTTCTTGCGCGGTGTTATGGCGAAATTGAACAACGAGCGATTTGTGCAGAATGCCAAACCAGAGATTGTAGCGTTGGAGCAGAAGAAGAAATCCGACGCCGAAGCACGCATCGCCGCACTCGAAGAAGCCATCAAGGCACTAAAAGGCTAAGCAATTTGCCTTATTCGACTAATTTGTCTTATTTGCCTTATTTGCCTTATTTGACCAATTTACAAAAACAGACGCACTTTTGAGGTGCGTCTGTCTTGTTTCTAACCAATATATTGCCATTAGGTTTCCACGGGTTAGCCATTATGTTTCAATATATGCTCAATATATGCTGAATATATGCTCAATATATGCTCATCCTACTTTAATCGGAACTCAGCCCTAACTCAAATACAATCTAATCCTAAGAATTAAGTACTCTGTAGGCCATATTGACCATTTCTCAATGCGTTTATGGAATTATGTCCTCGCCTTTTTGGAGCATGGTGCTCACATGGTGTCGCACATAATCGCAAAGCCGTCCTTGAATAGGCTTATTGTATTTACGGGCTTTTAGTTTAGCTTCGTCGTACTTCACTTGCCATGCTGCTCTGCGTTCAGGATTATTGAGTATTTCCTTGCAGGTAGCAATCAGCACACCAAACTTTTTCACATGTGGCAGTTCGGCTTTCTTTTTCTTTGTTTTCTTACTTAGTTCTGGCTTTTGGCACACAGCAGCTTCCTTTCCGTTACCCGGAATATGCCGAGCATATTGTCTTGCACCTATACTCCCACTTGCATCATTGATCAATTCAACCCACTTAACTTTCATAGTTCTTTATGTATTTTCATAATTTCTCTGCAAAGGTACAACAAAATTATCAATTGTGCAATATTTAAAGCAGAATTTGTTACTAATTTACTTATGACTACTTATAAGTGGTTTGTATTCTTTTGCTAATGCGTATTCAAAAAGTTCCAGTATAGGGGTACATTCTTTGGGAAACACAAAAACATGTAACTTGAAAGACAGTCCCCTTTGCTGCGCCCAATCATGTATATGCAAGCCATGATGAGTTTGAGCTTTCTTATGATACCCCAAATGCTCTATTTGTCGTCCCCAAACACAACCTTCTGCTTTTCCTACATAAAGTGTATTAGTCGTTGTAGTTGCAGCCATATCCACATAAGGCATATTAAGATTCGAAGCATACCTTAAACCATTGATAACTTCTTTTATCTCGCACTCGTCATAAGGGGGAATTAACTCCCAACGATACACACACGGATAATCTTCATATAAGGCAAGCCATTTAAACATAGTTTCAAATGGACTATTATAGCGAACATCGTGAGAGGTTTTATATTTATCATCAAAATAATGGTTTTGTATATCAAATGTATTTTGATCTACCAATCCGCACTTAGCTGCTATTTGAAAAAGCAAACTATAATACTCTGCTTTGAAACGAAATATTTCTTCAGGTGTTTTCATTTTAACAACTCACTCAATTCTTCAGGTGTTGGCTGTTTAGAATTTTTATTTAAGAAGACCACAATAGCATCTTTTAGATTAGTTTGTTCTCGCTCTATGCTTATGCGGTCGTGTTTATCGCTATAACCTTTGATAGTGCAAACCTCATTTCCTTTGATTGGCAATAGAGCATCATATTTATATCCCATCCATGTATATTGTGGCAGTTTACCAAAGTATGCCCAAGAATCTTGATCTAGAACTATTATCAACTTAGGTCTAATAAGTTCTTCTATCATATTTTGAGTAAGACATACTTGTTCTATTACATAACTAAACAACTGTGGATTAAGTACTACTTGCTTGTTCGCTATTTGATGGTCGCTCTCACGAAAACTAAATAAATCTATGTATGCCGCTTTATAACGCAAATTCGTTTGTGATGATACAAGTAAATGATTTATAGTTTCATTTTCGGGCAAAAGGTAAGGATGTTGATTACCTTCATCCTCTTGGTAGAATGGAGGGTTATAGCCAACTATCAGTATGTCTTTTTGAATTGTATTAAGACATATATTATATCCTCTCATCATTACTTCGTTTGCTTTACCATATTTTTCCCACAAATAATCATGCTCGGTCTGCATTATTGTATTGGGGTCAATAGGTATATCTTGCTCTTCGTCAATCTCATTAACATTTTCACTTTCCTGTACTACGCTCGCTTGTTGCAACTTATTTTCTTTGCGTTTCTTGCGAAAACGAGATATGAGAGCGTTTATTTGACGGAATAGCGCAATATAGATACGAAGAAGAATAATAAAGACTACTATTATCCAAAAGATAGTTAGATTTAGATAATTATCATAAAGAACTTGTCCGCGATACCATTCTACCAAACTACTTATACCCCAACCTATAAGTGGAATAAGAAAACCGCAAACAAGAAAAAGTAAGAACCAATACTTACCAAAAAACTTGCGCCAACCACTAATATACCTAACCCATTTAAAATACCAAACATCATGACAAAATGGGTCTTTGCGTTCAAGAAGGGTAAGTCCATGTTTGTATTTAGCAAAAAGAGTATCTGTGAATTTATTGTGAGCGCGATTAATCTCACCTTGATTATCATTATCATTATTCACACCGATTACACTCTTCCAACCTTCTGCTTTGAGTTGGATTGCCATGTCATATAACTGTTCAGACAATTCGTTGATACTGGACTCAAACTCAACATTTCTAACCGAATCGGCATTACTCAGCACAGCAGAATGTATAGAATCGAGTTGCGCTTGTTCTGCAATCCTTTGTTTTCGGCTTGCTGTTTCTGCTCGAATATGCTTAACTGGTCTTGCCCAATTATCCCCAAAAACGGCATTACTTAATCTGTCTGCTGTATTCTGACCCGCTCTACGCCAGAAACCTCTTGAAAAATTGTCACTCATAGTATTATATTTTATTGTTTATTCTGTATTTACATGACATAAGTATATGAGAAAGCGTGAACTATTTGTGTTAGTTGTCAATCTTGGTTCGGCAAAACCTTGGGACAGCAATATACACGAAACAGCTCACGCTACTGCGTGAACTTTCGCTTTTATTATTCTGTCCCGTTCTTAAATTTTGCCGATTTAGATTGACTTGAATAAAAGTTAAAGCTCTTTTAAAATTTATTAAACATGTTGTAGCGCACACTTGCGCTTGTCCTTGCTGTTTAATGTCGGCAAGCGACAGTATTTACAATCCTTCTAAGGACATTATATTTTCAAATACGCTGCAAAGATACAACAAAAACTGCACATACGCAAATAATCACGATAGTTTCCTTAAAAAGGTGATGTATTTTTTGACTATTTTGAAAACTATAGCTGACGATTGAGAATTTGTAATTGTTTTTGAAGCGTAGCGCTTTTTTGTTAGCGTAAGCGTGTTTTTGTGAGAACCCAGCAGCGATTTGTTAAATCGTCTGCGACGAGAGTAAAAATTAAGGCGCATTTATGCTCGCATAAAATGCGTATTAGTTGTTTACGCTCGAAGCCGCGTGGGCTGAAAGCATAGCGGTGGTGGGTTCGTCGTTTTTGGTTAACTAATAAATGTTTTCTCTATTTTTATATTGTTTTCTTTATTTTTGTTTAATTAAAATAATAGGCTGCGAGTTTTTGATTACCTAAGAATTCTCGTTAGTGAAGTAATTTAGCTATCAATGCAAAGGGCGGTGCTGGGTTTGCTTCCAGCGCTTGTGCTGGATACTCATCTCATTGCGCGTTTGCGGTGTGCAGAAACAATCAATAAACCGCTCCCAAATATAGTTCACAGCCAAAGAAGAAGGATGTACCAAGTCATCTGCATAG
>JAZNQB010000120.1:0-2054 GCA_045589995.1 Paludibacteraceae bacterium | reverse complement strand
CTTGGCTCACAGAACGACATGGCTACGATCCGACTTGTATAGTATTTTTTTCATGTACCTCGTGTGGTATGCGGTTTCCCGCTGTGTTGCTTAATAACTGAGTGCGAATACGACTCTTCCTGCACTTGGTTTGCCGGTCACCATGCATACGCCTGGTTCGGACTGGAACTCTTTAAGTTCAGGCAATGGAATACAGCGGATAGTGGCTTTGGTTTCATCTTTGATACGCTGCTCTGTCTCTGGTGTTCCGTCCCAGTGTGCGAGGATAAATCCACCTTTCTTCACTTCCTCTTTGAATTCCTCGTATGAGTCCACACTGCGTGTGTTCTCTACGCGGAAAGAGAGTGCTTTCTGTAGAAGGTTGGTTTGTATTTCCTCGAGCAGCGCTTGCACGGTAGCGACAATACCGTCAATAGAAACGGTCTCTTTTGTTTGTGTATCGCGTCGTGCTATTTCGATAGTACCGTTCTCTAAGTCGCGTCCGCCCATTGCTAAGCGCACAGGCACACCTTTGAGTTCATAGTCAGCGAACTTATAACCAGGCGTATATTTATCGTCTGTATCCACTTTGACGCGTACGCCGAGTGCTTTGAGTTGGTCAGCGATAGGATTGATTTTCTCCAATAGTTCGCCCAACTGCTCTGCTTTGCGGAAGATAGGTACGATAACCACTTGGATAGGTGCGAGGTGTGGAGGGAGTACTAATCCGTTATCGTCTGAGTGTGTCATGATGAGCGCGCCCATGAGACGAGTAGAAACACCCCAACTGGTAGCCCATACATACTCGAATTTATTCTCATTAGTGAGGAACTGCACATCGAAACTCTTGGCGAAGTTCTGACCCAAGAAGTGGCTGGTACCTGCTTGGAGTGCCTTGCCATCTTGCATCATAGCTTCAATACAATAGGTATTGAGTGCTCCAGCAAATCGTTCGTTAGGTGATTTAACACCCTTAACAACAGGTATTGCCATCACTTTCTCTGCGAAATCTGCATACACATCAAGCATCTGGCGTGCGTAGTCCTCTGCTTCCTCTTTGGTGGCATGTGCGGTGTGTCCTTCTTGCCAAAGAAACTCCGCGGTGCGCAAGAAAAGGCGTGTACGCATCTCCCAACGCATCACATTGCACCATTGATTACAAAGGATAGGCAGGTCGCGGTAACTATTGATCCAGTTCTTGTAGGTATTCCAAATGATTGTTTCTGAGGTCGGGCGAATGATGAGTTCCTCTTCCAAACGCGCTTGTGGGTCCACTACTACTCCTTTTCCCTCTGGATCATTCATGAGTCGGTGGTGAGTAACGACAGCGCACTCTTTGGCGAAGCCCTCAACATGCTCCGCTTCGCGGCTTAAGAACGATTTAGGGATGAGGAGTGGGAAGTAAGCATTCTTTACTCCTTTCTCTTTGAATCGTTTATCCAGTTCTGCTTGTATTGTTTCCCAAATGGCGTATCCGTATGGTTTGATAACCATACATCCGCGCACTGCGCTTTGCTCTGCGAGGTCTGCTTTGACCACGAGTTCGTTGTACCATTTAGAGTAGTCCTCTGCTCGAGGGGTTAGTTTTTGAAAGTTTGCCATTATATTGTATTGTATTTAAAATTCATAAGTATAACTTCAGACACCGTTTTAGTGTGAAGTGACCTTTGCGAGTGCAAAGGTAGTGTTTTTTTTTGAAAATACCAAATTTGCAAAGCAGATTTCATATTTTTGTATTAAAATAAGGACAATAAGGGCCTTAAGGACTATAAGGGTGGAGAGAATAGATTTTATGTCTATCTTTTTGGGGTACACTACTATTTGCTTACTGCGTTTGCGGTGGCTCCTGATTGAAGCAATTTTAATGCTTCTAGTTTGACCTCTAAGGGCACTTTATTCCTCATAATTAATCAATTAAAGTGTCCCCAAAATGGGTGTCTTATACTGAAATAGGTTTACTCATAAAACGAATAAAAAGTGTCAAATTTTAAGATTTTAGTTTTATGCAGCGAACACTAAATCATTATTCTCAATCGTTCAAACAACAAGTTTTGGATGACTATTTTCAGTCTGGC
>JAZNQB010000119.1:0-1831 GCA_045589995.1 Paludibacteraceae bacterium | reverse complement strand
TTGCATTTCGAGGTGCGTTATTTGGGTTATGCACTTAATCCTGAGTCCATTATTGATTTTGCGAATGGTCGATTGGTTGATGAAGAAGAGTATGTGATAGGCATCAAGGCTATCAAGCAGAAGAAAGCCGAGGAGGCGGCTATGCGCTGGCATAAAGTGAGGTCAGGTGATACGCTTTCGGGCATAGCTCGTAAATATGGCACCACGGTAAAGCGCTTATGCCAGCTCAATAAGATTAAGGAAACCAAGATACTACAGATAGGTCAGAAGTTGCGTGTGCGATAGGCTATTCGTGATGGTAAGGTTCGCCTCGTAAGATAGTCATAGCGCGGTATAGTTGTTCTACGAATAGGAGTCGTATCATCTGATGGCTGAAAGTCATCTGACTGAGTGAAATCTTATTATTAGCCCGTTCATAGACAGCAGTACTAAACCCATATGGTCCGCCGATGACGAAGATAATATCTCGTCCGGCGGCCATTTTCTTTTGTATCCATTGTGCGTATTCGATGGAGCGTCTCTCTTGTCCATGCTCATCGAGCAGTATGAGGTCTGTCGCCGGTGTTATACGGCGTAGAATTTCTATGCCTTCTTGCTCTTTCTGCTGTGCTTCGCTGAGTGCTTTCGCATTGCGCAATTCAGGTATAACAATTATATCGAATGGAATATAGTGCTTGAGACGCTGCTGATAATCCTCAATCATCGTCTGTAATCGCACATCGGTTGTCTTACCTACAACAAGAAGGGTAAATTTCATTACTCAATAGGTGTGGATGGTGGTTGAATGGCGTCCTCTTCGCTGAAATAGAGGTCCGTTTCTTCACCCAACCAAGTGAACTTATAGATTGCTTTTTGCTTTATACTACCGTCAAATCCACCAATGGCGGTGTAGTAGGTGGTGCCATGTTGGAAAGTGGTGTGCGAACCAATACCATCGTTCTCAATGGCTTTAACACCATAGTAGATACTCGCTTTGGTTGGGTTGTCAAACTGCTCTTGCATCCATTGACTGAAATAGTCCTCTGCATTCATGCCCGATTGCGCAATCTCCATGCTATCTCGTGTGGTGGCGATATATGGAAATCGGCTATACACATGTCCATTGGAATCGAGCGGATAGACATAGTCCCAGTTGCCTTTTACGCGGTAGTGGAAGCGTATATTCATGGTGCTCTCTGCGGCGGTTGTGACTTGCATAAGGTGCAGTTTACCAATGGGTTTCATTGTTTCTGGATTCACCACAAAAGCATATATCCAATAGTCGGTATTGGGTATGAGACTTGTAAAGAAATGCGTAGTGCGTCCATATTGGAGCGCATGGCTGGCAAAAGGAGCGATATTAAATTCGCCATCTTGTAGTAGCTTGTTTCGCCATGCTATATAGGTGAGGTTAGCCGAGTCGAGTGCGAGCGTCATGAACTGCTTTTGGTGCTCCATGGGGTCATAATGGTGCCGCACAGAATCGATAGCGATGAGGTAGTACGCCTCTTTATCTGTGCTAAACTCACATTCTATAAAACCAGCCGATAGATTTTTTATCTCCATCGTTATTGTCACATCTTCTGTTTCCCATCGTGCTTCAGGGTCACAAGCGCAGAAAAGGATGAACAATATAGATACTATGTACAGTTTTTTACTCATATTGCTCCATTTCTTTTTCTTCTTCAATCAATAATGTCTGTACGGAGTAGATAAATCGCAAGCATGTCATTACATGTCCTCCGTAGTGTCCAAAGTTATAGGTGATATTTGCATTTCTCCATTTAGACTTCGCATTCGTGGCATTGGTGTATGGTACTGTCTCGTCATCAATAGAGTGCATGATATAGAC
>JAZNQB010000118.1:0-3514 GCA_045589995.1 Paludibacteraceae bacterium | reverse complement strand
ACCAGTAGTGTAGCGCTACTTACTACAGTACTTAACTATGTAGCATATCTATATCAATAAAGACTATGGAGAATAACAATCAATATTATGTTTCGGGTGGTAATAATGCATACTATCAGCCCGGAGGCAATAATGCCTACTATCAACAAGGTGGTAATCAACAATACTACCAGCAAGATCCTCAGCAAGAAAACGAAGAGGATGGTTCATTAAGTTTTAATCCTTTAGAGTGGATTTTTACCTTTTTGCATTACTGGTATCTATTCGTAATCGCTATTGTAATTGCATTGGGATTAGCAATGCTTAAGAATCGTCGTTGGATACCTACTTATTTCTCACAAGGCACTATTGTGATCAAGGAGAGTAGTACTTATGGTGGTTCCGCATCTGCTTTGATGCAAGGGTTTGGTGTGGATGCAGGTTACAAGAATGTGAATAACCAGATGATAATGCTCGGTTCATATGATTTGATGAGCCGTGTAGTTGACTCGTTGCCTTTCTTGCAAGTGGAATATATAACGCAAGGTCGTTTTAAGACCCGTTCGCTCTATCGTCAGACACCTATTATTATTGAGCATACGCGCGTAGCACCGAGCGCTTATGGTTCGCTATATCAAATAACATTTAATAAAGACGGGTCTTTCCATATAGCTTCTACGGATGAGAATTTAGCCGTAGATATAGATGCTCGTTATGGAGAACTCATCACTTGTCCGTTATTTGATATTACTATTTGGCCCACAGAATTGATGACAAACACAGGAAAACTATATTTCCGTTTCCGTAGTCATGAATCTCTGGTGGATGAGTTTATGAGCCGTTTGCAGTTATCATTTGTGACCGAAGGTTCTACTGTGTTAGCCTTATCGCTTGTTAGCGAAACACCTCAGCGCGACTGCGAATTTCTTGATAAATTAGCAGAAATATACCTTCTGCAAAACCTTGAGCAGAAGAATGAAGTAGCAGAGAATTCTATACGTTTCATCAATGAGCAGTTGTCTAACCTCCAAGCTTCTTTGCAAGTATCAGAGGGAGCGATGACAGATTTTCGTCAGGAGAACAAGTTTGTAGATGTCAACTCATATGCAGGACAGTTGATGAGTAGGATATCTCAATACGAGCAACAACAATTAGCTTTGCGACTCAAAGAGACTTACTTCGATTATTTAATCAACTATATCCATCAGAATATAGAGAAGGACGCGGTTATTGCGCCTACTTCTATGGGTGTAAACGAGCCTATGCTGATAACACTCGTGCAACAATTGAATGACCTGCGTATCCAGCGAGGTGAATTGACCGAGAAGAATGTCTATTATGCTAAGTTTACTAAAGACATTGAAAATGTGAAGACCGCAATTGAGGAGGTTGTTGGTTCAATGCGTGCGTCCTTGGAGATTGAGAAAGAAGACTTAGAGAGCAGATATAAGGAAGTAGAAAATGCTATTAAATCACTTCCAGAGAAGGAATTGCAGATGGTAGCAATTGAGCGTAATTACCGCATTGATGATAATTATTATACCTTCTTCCTGCAGAAGCGTGCGGAGGCAGAGATCCAGAAAGCATCCAATACACCAGATAATAGCATTATGGATAAGGCGCGTACAACTGCTATTATGAATGCGAAAGCCAAATCGAAAACCACTACAACTTATTTGGTTATCGGTTTCCTTATCCCACTGATACTCATCATATTGAGCGAATTGCTTAATAATAAAATTAGATCGCCTAAGGATGTGGTACGTCTAAAAAGTTTCCGTTTGATAGGTACCTTGCGCCATGCTAAGAGTCAAAATCCAACTTTAGTACGTGTTTCACCAAGGTCTAGTTATGCGGAAATGATGCGTGCTATACGTACTCGTTTAGAGTTCTTGCTTAAACGCAAAGATAAGATGGTTGTTACCATCACTTCTACAGAGTCAGGAGATGGAAAGACTTTCTTATCAACCAACTTAGCAGCGTTGTACTCGATGACGGGTAAGAAAACATTGCTTATAGACCTTGACTTGCGCAAGCCGAATATCCATACCAAGTTAGGTTTAGAGAACGGCAATGGCTTGTCTAATTATTTGATTGGTGATTGTGAGTTTTCTGATATTCTGGTGACTGACACACCATTTGGTTTTGATTTTGTGCGTGCTGGTACTATTCCTCCTAACCCGGGCGAGTTGGTTCACTCGGATAAACTTGGAAATTTAGTAAAGCAACTACGTGAAGAATATGACTATATTATAATTGATACATCGCCAATTGGTCTGGTACCTGATGCCTACGCAATTATCAATCATAGCGATTTATGTCTTTATGTAATCCGTTGTATGCAATCCAACAAGTCATTCTGCAAGCAGACATTAGAGCAGGTGATGGAAGTGGTTGCTAATCCAGATAAAGTGCAGATTGTGCTTTCAGATATTCCGACAGAAGGACGCCACTCGTATGGTTCCGGCTATGGTTATGGTTACGGCGGTTATGGAGGATATGGTTATGGTCACCTCGGCTATGGCGGTTATGGAGGATATAGTAATTATGGCTATGGTGAAAAGAATGGTACCAATATATATGGTAAAATTTATGGTAAACTATATGGCAAATTAGTCAAGGACGATAAGGCATACCGCACTTATTACTATTATCATCACGATGAGGATGATGAAGAAACACAGCAAGCAACTGAACAATCGCAGAATGAACAGGCATAATGCCTATTATTAATCAGAAGTGAGAAGGGATGCAGAAATGCATCTCTTCTTTTGTAATTGGGTGAATGAACTTTATCTCGGCTGCATGCAACATTAGTCTTTGTGCGGGTTGACCATAAAGGCGGTCGCCTACAATAGGCGCGTTTAGCCCCTCAATATGCGCAGCATGTACGCGAAGCTGATGCGTACGACCTGTGAGTGGATAGAAATCGACGAGAAGAGTTCCATTTGGCAGTTTAGAACGAAGATAATAACGGGTAATAGCCACCTTTCCATGCGTATGATTAACCATCTGTCTGGGGCGATCAAATGGGTTAGGCAATAAGGGCAACTCAATCGTTCCTTCTGCTGGCAAAGAGGTGTCAGCAAGCGAAGAGTGAGGCAAAGGCATGATGACTGCTTCATAACGCTTTAGAATATCCCTGCGCTGGAAATATGATTGTAATTGCTTATATACTGTAGGTTCTTTGCATAGAATAAGTAGTCCACTTGTATCTTGGTCTAATCGATGGGCGGCTTGTAAGAAAGACAAGTGGAATTTTTGTTGCAGCCATGTACAAGTATCCATTTCTTCGCCCTTACCAGGTACAGAGAGCAAGCCAGCTGGCTTATTGATCACTATGAGATAATCATCTTCGTACAACACCTCTATTTGTGCGCATAAATGCATAGCCGAAGACTGAGAATCGTCATCTATCTCCATTCCTTCAAGCAAATGGCGTAAGATAGGTACACACCGGCTGGAACAAGGCGCGTAGAAAAATCCCTCTTGCCGCAGTTCGTTCGTAGGGGCTTCTCCTACCCAGAATTCGGCC
>JAZNQB010000117.1:0-6067 GCA_045589995.1 Paludibacteraceae bacterium | reverse complement strand
GGCGCTATTCAGGCGATGAAAGAGATTATCAACTATACAGGCATTGGTCGCGTGAAAGTCAACTACCGCTTGCGTGACGCGATTTTCAGTCGTCAGCGTTACTGGGGAGAGCCCTTCCCTATATACTACAAAGATAACATGCCTTACACCCTGCCCGAAGAGTGCCTACCACTCTGCTTGCCGGAAGTATCGGACTTCAAGCCAACCGAGAACGGCGAACCACCATTAGGCAACGCCACCCAATGGGCATGGGATGAGGCAAACAAGCAAGTAGTGGATAAAGCACTCATTGATAATCAAACGATCTTCCCATTGGAGTTATGCACGATGCCGGGCTTCGCAGGCTCGTCAGCCTACTACCTCCGATACATGGACAACCATAACGACAAGGCACTGGTGGATAAAGAAGTAAACGCTTACTGGAAACAAGTGGACCTTTACATGGGTGGTTCGGAGCACGCTACTGGTCACCTCATCTACTCACGCTTCTGGAATAAATTCCTATACGATTTGGGTTATATTTGCGAAGATGAGCCATACAAAAAACTGATTAACCAAGGTATGATTCAAGGTCGCCCTAACTTCGTATATCGTTATATCGGTGAAGGCGCAACAGGTAACCTATACATCAGTTACAACCTCATCGAAAACCCAGAATACAAGGGCAAAGTGCAACCAATACATGTCAATGTGAATATCGTTCATAATGATGTATTGGATATCAATGCCTTCCGCGCTTGGATGCCTGAATACAAGAATGCACAGTTCGTATTTGCTGACGGCACATCGGTAGAAGATTATCCATACTTGGCAGGCGAGAAACAGTATATATGCGGTTGGGCAGTGGAGAAAATGTCCAAGTCAATGTTCAATGTAGTTAATCCTGACGATGTGATTGCCAAGTACGGCGCAGACACACTCCGCCTTTACGAGATGTTCCTCGGTCCATTAGAGGTTTCTAAACCATGGGACACCAACGGCATTGACGGTGTACATCGTTTCCTCAAGCGTCTGTGGAATCTATATGAGAATATTTCTGACGCAGAGCCTACTAAAGAGGAATTGCGTAGCCTACACAAGCTCATTAAGAAGATCACATGGGATATAGAGAATTTCTCATTCAATACTTCTATTCCTGCCTTCATGATTGCACAGAACGAACTGAGTGCCCTCAAGTGCAATAAGCGTGCTATCTTGGAGCCATTAGCTATCCTGCTCGCTCCATATGCTCCGCATATCGCAGAAGAGATGTGGCATAGATGCCAAGCTATCAGCCATCAGCAATCAGCAATCAGCCAGTTCGTTGTAAACGCTGAGTGGCCTGTATGTAACGAAGCATACCTGGTAGAAGACACACAGAAATACCCTGTGCAGTTCAATGGCAAAGTACGCTTCACGCTCGAGTGTCCTAAAGACACGCCGAAAGAGGAGGTGGAGAAACTTGTTCTTGCACACGAAGACACACAGAAATACCTCAATGGTCAAGCGCCAAAGAAAGTGATTGTTGTGCCTGGTAGAATTGTCAATATCGTGATGTAAGGAATGGCATTTATGACAAACAAGGACGTTCAAAGCACCCAGACCGAACAAGCACCGAACAAGCACCGTACAAGTTCAGGACAAGCACAGGATTACTAAATAACAGATAAAAAAAAACAACATTTAATATCAGTCCCTCTCCAGACATAAAATAGGATAAACGCGCAAAGTGTTGCGCGATAACATATTGAATTAAAAGAAGCGTTTGCTTTACTCTTTGCTTGAAAAACTAGGAATCTTTCAAAACAAGAGTTTTGCAAATAGGCTTCGCGCATCTGCGTGAAGTTACTATGTGCATACTTGTTCCAAGGTTTTCCTAGTACCCTCAGGCAGAGTGTGTGGCATAGCAGTCTCACGCTTTTGTTTGTATATTATTAAACCGCTTTGCCCGTGGCTGTTGCAGAGCAAGAAAAGCAATTTATTATTATGAAAAAGAATCTTATATTGCTTATGGCTATGTTTTCTTGTGGTATGTTTGCACAAAAAAATATTGCGATAGCAGAGCAAGTGGGAGGAGTGTATATTTTCAATGATTGCACCCCATTAGGACAATACGAAGTATTAGGGGATATTACTTTTGGTGGAAATAGTAGTTCTTCTTTTATGGCCATGCCTAATGGTTTAGGCGGAACAACAATGATTATGTCTGGCGGAGAGACTCCCCAATATACATCTATACGAAATGGATTAGTAGCTAATGCTATAATGGCAAATAGAGCAGTTGAAGGGATTCTCATTCAAATCCCAAAAGAAGGAGAAGGAAGAGCCACAATGATTAGATTCTTGGATGGTGAAGACAAATCCAAATGCAAGGTAAATCGCCAACAAGGACTTTATGTTTTTTGCGATTGCAGGCCTATTCAAGAATACGATAAATTGGGCGAAATTGTCGGAGCCGGAGGTTTGTCATCTTTATATAGTGTTTTAAGGAACCGCCTTATTAAGAAAGCACTTAAGAAATACAAATCGGCAGACGGAATTATCATTAATCTCGTTGAGGGAGGACGTGATTGTGCCGATGCAATTCAAATTCAATAATAACCAAGTGTAAATATGGAAGAATTAGAAATACCATCAGTTAAAGATATCGTCAAATTAATTTGTGAGGAAATTCGTGCTCCACGCCATGCATATTATAGAGATGAGAATCCTGAAAAAGCGATGGAGAATGCCTTAGCAAAACAGTTTGCAGAAAAATATGGGAAACAAAATGTCACACAACAATATAGTGTTGGTGGGTTCTTGTCGCTGAAATGCGATATTGACTTATTTGATAAAAAGTGTTGTGGAATAGAATTAAAACATGCAAAACAGTTGAAAAATAGTGCTACTGCAATGCAACGAGTAATCGGGCAGGTTGCATATTATTCTAAGCGGTGCTATCAAGATAGCGGGTTGATTTTATTGGTTATTGGGACTGAAAAAGATATAGATTCGAAATTAGATGAACTTAGACAATTTATAGAAGAATTTCCCAATACGTACTTCGTCTATAAGCAGGCGAATTGAAAGTAGTAATGGACTAGCAATCTAAAAGTGCTAATTTTGTTTTGTTCAATGTTATCGGGCAGCCAATGATGGTTGCCCGATATTCTTAATAATCGTCACTTTTTACGCTTACCTGCCGCGTACGAGAGACCTACGGGAAACATACGGGACGATAAAGGGGGCAAGATCGCCCCCTTTATCATTCCAAATCTTAATAATCGTACATTTTACTCTGCAAAGGTACCATAAGAGAAGCGCAACATACACTGATTATCGCGGTAGACCGTTTTGCAAGAATTCGAACAAACCCATAAATATTATTCCGTCTTCGTTGGTCCACGAGGCTATGTCCTCATAAACAATCACAATCTTCCGGAAACTGTCATCTATGCGCTTCAGCGACTGCAACTCTTGCTCGCGTTTGACTTCATCGCTAATCCGATAGGCTGACTGGATATAGTACTTATCCTGTCCGTTGGTAGCAATAAAATCCACTTCATATTGTGTTTGCTGCTGCTTGCCGTCTTTCATCTCACGCACTTCCATTACTCCGACATCTACCAGATACCCGAAAATCCGCAAGTGGTTATAGACGATATTCTCCATAATATGGGTGAGTTCCTGCTGGCGGAAATTGAGACGCGCGTTTCGTAAACCGATATCGATGGAATAATATTTCTTGATTGATTCAAAATATCGTTTCCCTTTGATGTCAAAGCGTTTCACCGATTCGAACAAGAACGCATCTTCCAAATAGGATAAATATTTGTCCACTGTTTCGCGATCCGCTTTCATCTGTTTGACCGATTGAATGGTGTTTGCCAGTTTGGTTGGGTTATTAAGCGACCCGACAGACGAGCACAACACATCCGCCAAATTCTCCAGCAACTCTTCGTTGCGCAGCTTATGCCGTTCTATCACATCAGCCAGATAGGTCTTTTTCCACAAGCGTTGCAGATATGTTATTTTCTGCTCTGCCGAAGCATGATTGCGCAATCCTGGGAGGCCTCCGAAGGTATAATACTCCTTCCATAACTCATTTACAGGCTCTGTCCTGTTTGCGCAAAACTCCCCGAACGACAGCGGATAGACATGCACTTCGTCGCCGCGTCCGCGGAACAAGGTATTGATATCCGAACTCAGCAGATGGCTGTTACTGCCGGTTACATAAACATCTACGTTCGGTTTCGCATTCAAGCCGTTAACCAGCCGTTCAAACCCTTGCACTTCCTGTATTTCATCCAACATCAGATAATATGTAGCCTCATCTTTTATGCGCTCATACAGATATTCCTTCAGTACCTTAGCATCCAGCAAGTCGTCACGCATGTTCTCATCGTCCTGATCGAAGGACAAAGCAATGATATGGTCTTGCGACACACCTTGCTCCAATAAATAATCGTAATACACATGCGACAGCAGCCACGACTTGCCACTGCGCCGGGGGCCGGTAATAACTTTCACCTCGCCGTTATTACGTCTTGCAATGAGTCTGTTTAGATAAATCTCACGTCTGATGTAATCCATATGCCTATTATTTGCTATTTGTCATTTCGGCTGCAAATATACAGCTTTTTTTTGACACAACAAAATAATTGTCCGTATTTCAGTGTAAATTTGCACTTTTTTGCGGTTTTGTTAGTTTTTTATCCGCATTTTAGTGCAAATTTGCATGCAAAGATATCATATTTTTTTGAAATATGCAAATAATTCTTAGTCGGAGGCACGATTAATGAGATTTTTCTTGCACAAGTCAAAAAAAAGCAGTAATTTTGCAAGCAAAATTGTAACGCTTTATTTAAAAGAACAGGAAAGATGAATAAGCAAGGAGATAATATAACAACAAAAAGAGCAGCAAGACTGCTGCTCTCTGTGAACCAGCTGGGGCTCGAACCCAGGACCCCATCCTTAAAAGGGATGTGCTCTACCTGCTGAGCTACTGATTCCCGGCTTTTCGTCAAAAGCGAGTGCAAAGGTACTACATTTTTTTGACATACGCAAATATTTTTAAAGAAAAATAACATTTTAGGGTATTTTACCCGTTCTTTATGCAACTAAAACTAACATATCATCGCCGAAAAACCACCCAAATACGTGTGGGAAACCTTTTTATGGGTTCTGACTACCCTATTCGTATTCAAACAATGGCGAACACCTCCACTAATGATATTGATGGTTCGGTGGACCAAGTTCGTCGCTGTATAGAGGCTGGTGCCGAATTGCTTCGCTTCACCACGCAGGGTATACGCGAAGTGGAGTCATTGCGCGAGATACATGCACAGGTATTGACAGCCGTTCCATTGGTAGCAGATGTTCATTTCCAAGCAGATGTGGCAGACGCAGCCGCTCAGGTGGTGGAGAAAGTGCGAATCAATCCGGGTAATTATATTGACCCCGCGCGTAAATTCAAGCATATAGACTACACGGACAATGAATACCATGCAGAACTGCAACGCTTAGAAGCACGCTTCACTCGTCTCTTAGCCATCTGCAAAGAGAACCAAACAGCCATCCGTTTGGGCGTTAACCACGGTTCGCTCAGCGACCGTATCATGAGCCGTTACGGCGACACGCCTGCGGGTATGGTGGAGAGTGTGATGGAGTTTCTACGCGTAGCCACACAACAGCAGTTTGCAAATATCGTCATCTCTATCAAAGCCAGCAACACACGCGTCATGGTGGAGACAGTACGCCTCTTGGTCAAGCAGATGGACAAAGAGCATATGGCGTATCCGCTGCACCTCGGTGTGACGGAAGCTGGCGAAGGAGAAGATGGGCGTATTAAGTCAGCAGTGGGTATCGGTGCCCTATTGGCAGAAGGGATAGGCGACACTATCCGTGTTAGTCTAAGCGAAGCGCCAGAGAACGAGATACCCGTTGCGCAGCAGTTAGCCGATTATTTTGCAGACGAGGACTCTCCTCGCTATGACGGCACTATCATCACTGAGGTATTAGACCAGATTGGCAGCGAAGCAGAAATACGCTATTCGTCTTTAGAAGATGACTGGAGCACTTTCTGCCTCCAAGCAGCGGCAGAGAC
>JAZNQB010000116.1:0-10298 GCA_045589995.1 Paludibacteraceae bacterium | reverse complement strand
AGCAAGCCTTTTGCTATGGGTGTGTTTATTGAGATTTTACCCTCACGCAAATTGGCCTCGCTCTCGGGGACAATGGCATACTGCATAAGCGCACCTGTCAAATACCACATCTGCCTCTAAATCATAGCGATCATGATAATAGCTTACATGAGTGTCAATATCAAAAGTATATGCTTTTAAATCACGGATACACAACTGCTCAAAAATAAGTCCAAATGTTTTGAGTTGCAATTCTAATGTTTGAGGGGAGAGTTGAAGCGCTGCTACAGCAATACTTGGGTCACAAAAACAGCGTTTTGGCGTACTGCGAATCACAGACTTGCTGCGAATAGCAGGACACCAAGCATCCATATCTTGAATGACAAACAATTTTTCTAATGCCGCAACATACGCGTTAAAAGTATCAATAGAGCATGTTATATTCTCAGCAGAGGTCACATCATCTAATATCGTGGTCTTCTTTGCCAAGGTTGAGATGTTGCGAGCATAGGAACGAAGAATAGTTCGTGCTAGTTTTTCATCGCGTCGCACTCCATCTACATGGCTAATGTCTTCCGAGCAAACTGTTTGAAGATAATTCTTTGCTACCATCAAACGCGATTTCTCATCTTTCAAGCGAAGCGAAGCTGGCCATCCCCCACGACAAGCAGCCTTAATCAAATCTACCAAGTCTAAATCAGAAATGGCTGCAATATCTTCATTGGGATTATCAAATAGTTCTTTTAAACTAACAGAACCATTTGACTCTTTTGATTCCCATAAACTCATAGGCAACATTTGCATCTTGGTAATGCGTCCATTACCTGTATGAAGTATCTGAGTTTTATCAACTGAATTAGAACCCGTTAAGATGAATTGTCCTTCCGCTTGTCGCTCATCCACCATTGTACGAACAGCATCCCAAATAACAGGGGCATCTTGCCACTCATCAATCAAACGAGGTGTTGCACCTTGTAGCAGAAGAGATGGTTTAGCAGCTGCAGTTGCGAGATATTGCGCACGCATATCTGTATCCTGCAACTTAATTATACTATTCGCCTGCTGCATGGCTGTAGTAGTTTTACCACACCACTTAGGACCTTCAATTAAGACTGCTCCGAAAGCATTTAGACGCTCGCGAAGATGTTCATCTGCTGTTCGTTGTAAATACTCCATAATAGTTCTATTTTGTTAGAGGCTGCAAAGGTACTAAAAATAAATGACATATGCAAACAATTCGGTGTTTTTGATGTATTTTGTTCGGTGTTTTTGAGGTATTTTGATCTATGATTTAGAGGATATTCTTACATAATTACGGCAAACTTTCACCACAATCGTCTTATCTCACCCAATAGGCTCGAACGATTAATCGCAAGCGATTTTTCAGCACACGAAAACTTTCTTCAAAAAACACTCACGCGGGAAGCATAGTAAACACTACTCTTCCCGCGTGGTGTATATTCCATTTCACTCTCCAAAATCTCAAATCGCCGAATTGGAGAAGGAGTTCATGGCCACCTTCGAGACCTTCACCGTCATCCTCTCTCTTAGCAAAAAGTAAACCCGCCTCTACACTTTACACCATACACTTTACACGAAAAAATCGCATAGCCCTTGCGCATATGCGATTTTTTTACTACCTTTGCCCCCAAATATTAACAAAAACACATAATATATCATGAAAAAGTTCCTATGGATGGCATTCTGCCTGCTGGCTATGACATTCACTTTGATGTCTTGCAACCACAAAAATGGCGCTTCTGAAAAAGTGCTAACGGGCAATATCGTTGATGTACTTGCCAAAGACATTTATCCTGGCGAGGTAACTATCAAAGACGGCAAGATCACCTCTATCAAGCGGATTGATGGAGAGTTTGATACCTATATCATGCCTGGCTTCGTAGATGCACACATACACATTGAAAGCACACTCATGCCCCCAGAGAACTATGCTCGCATGGCTGTCGAGAATGGGGTAGTGGCTGCTATATGTGACCCTCACGAGATAACCAATGTGCTGGGAATTGAGGGTATTGACTATATGATTGACAACAGCAAGAAAGCACGCTTCCACTTCAATTTTATGCTCCCTTCTTGTGTGCCATCTACCAATCACGAGACAGCTGGCGCTACCATTGATGCGCAACAGACTGCCCAACTCATTACCCGCGATGACATCATAGGATTGGCAGAAATGATGTACGCACCTGGTGTGATTTACGAGGATGCAGAGGTGATGGCTAAGATACAAGCTGCGCACAAGATGAACAAACCTATCGACGGACATGCACCAAAGGTGACGGGCGAAGACTTGCGTAAATATGTGGCAGCAGGCATCTCCACCGACCACGAGTGTTCTTCGGTGGAAGAAGCCAAAGAGAAGCTGGATTTGGGTATGAAGATTATCATCCGTGAGGGAAGTGCAGCATGCAACTTCGAATCGCTCTATCCTATCATAGGCGAATACCCAGAAATGACCCTCTTCTGCTCCGATGATATGTATCCTGACGATGTGACTGAAATAGGTTACATCAATGGCCTAGTCAGAAGGTCTGTCGCTAAGAACCTGCCCTTGTGGAATGTGCTCCAAACAGCATGTACCACACCTGTGAGCATTATAACCTCAAAAGCGGACTCCTGCAAGAGAGCGACCCGGCCGACTTTATCGTGGTCAACAACTTGCAAGACTTCCAAATCCTATCTACTTATATCAATGGCTATGAAGTATATAACGCCAATAGCGGCGTAACAGATGCGCTAATGACTGATTACAAATCTTCTCAGTCGTTCCATCTCAACCAGTTTGAGGCCAAACCGATTACTGCTTCTGCGCTGCAAGTCAAGTGCGAAGGCAAACAGCTGAAGGTCATTACCGCTACGGAGGGCTCGCTGATCACAGGCATGGAGATCGTTGAGCCAAAGAGCGATGCCGCAGGCCATGTAATCACGGATGTGGAGAACGGTATTGCCAAGTTGGTGGTGTACAACCGATACGCCGGAGATATGGCACCTCAAGTGGCTTATATCAAGGGATTTAACTTGCAAAAAGGTGCTTTGGCTTCTACCATCGCCCACGACTCGCACAATATTATTGCCTTGGGTTGCAACGACCAGGATATTGCTCACCTCATCAACCTACTGATCGAGGAAAAAGGTGGTATTGCCGTATGCGATGGTCAGGTAACCAAATACCTACCGTTGCCTATTGCAGGACTGATGACCCCACTGCTGCCTGAACAAGTTTCCAAGAAACATATCGAACTAAAGGATTTGGCTGCCAGCATGGGTTGCACCATCAATGCACCATTCATGACGCTTGCCTTCATGGCATTGCCTGTCATTCCAGATTTAAAACTGACAGACAAATACCTATTCGATGGCATTGCTTTCTGCGAGACCTCTCTTTGGGCAGACTAAGTTATAAAAATATAAATTACGGAAATCGAAAAAACGCTCAATGGTACAAAGCATACACTCACGCGGGAAGCATAGTAAACACTACACTTCCCGCGTGGGTGTATACATACTACCAAGTACTATGGCTATTCGGGCATTTGGGGTATTGAAAGAACTATATCCTTAGTGCTCTTGTTTTCTGCAATGAACATGGAATAATAAACGGGCAAGTATGTAATACCGTTTTTATCTATCTCAACTTCGCGTTGGTTGCAAAGAACCATAGCCTCCTTTATCGCGTAATCCTCATTAGTAATAAACTTATCCAGTGCGCTATGTATATAGTAATCTTTACCTGACTTTACTTCTATTGGTAATACGGATAAGTTGGTATAATCATCGATAATGAAATCAACCTCTCCTAGTTTCTTGTTATCGTAATAGAATAGTGGATACTCGTGCGCATGCAATTCTTGCGCTACGGCAGATTCGTACACTGTTCCTAAATTGATACTCTTGATGTCCTCTAAAATGGCATTCACATTCATTCGGTATAGCAAACATGTTAGCAATCCCACATCGTTGAGGTACAACTTTAGAAGGTTCTTTTGCTCACTCTCCTTCAGCGGAAAATGTGGATTGCTGATAGCACGCACCGCCACTGCTACTCCCGAGGCTGTTAAATAATCAAATTCATCTTCATAGTGCTCATAGCGCTTGTTTTTATTATGTTCAATGTCGCGATATACCACTCGTTTTTTCTTGTTCTCCAATAGTGACGGAATGAGGTCATAAATAGTACGTATCTTTAACTTTTGTTCTTCATCATATTGCGAAGCATCTACACGATACAATTCAATGATATCTTGCTGTATGGCACATACTTTTTCTATGTTTTGATCAAGTACAAACTGATTGACGGCTTCTGGCATTCCTCCCACGATTAGATAGTAATGAAATAATCGCATTAGATAATCATGCATTGACTCATTCACCGACTCGCGTTTCTCGAATTGTGAACGAACCGCAGCAATAGACTCTGTGTTAGCTCCCATCGCCCACAGGAATTCCTCAAAATCTAAAGGATACATCTGCTTGATGGCTACACTACCCATAGGAGTAGAGGGGGTCATCTTCAGAGCAATACCCAATTGCGAACCGCTTGCGATATAACGGTAACGCGCATCTTGATTCAAAAACTTAAGCAGGGTCAATAGATGGGGATATGCTTGTATCTCATCCAAGAATATAATTGTGTCTTCACGACTGCCTAAGCGTTGCCCAGCAAAGATACCTAATTGCACATAGAAATCTTGTACTGAATGTACATTCGCGAATGTGCGCCCCCCTTCCTTATCTGCTTGAAGATTAATCTCTATGTAATTAGCAAATAATTGTTGGCTCACATAACGAATGAGATAGGATTTCCCAATCTGACGGGCACCATTAACGAGCAAAATCTTATTAGGCTCCTCTAGTAAAAAACGAGACAATTCCGTTGTAAATTTGCGTTGTAGCATATCATCACTTTTTTAAAAACGCTGCAAAGATACAACTTTTTTTTTAATTGTACAATAGTAAAACACGCTTTTCTTATAAAATAGTATGTATTTTCACACACTTTTCCTATAAAATGACATGTATTTTCACACGCTTTTCCTATATTTTGCTCTATTTTTCACCATAATCGTCTTATCTCGCCCAATGGGCACGAACGATTAATCGCATGCGATTTGTCGTAAAAACATTTGTACATGCCACAAAAATACGCAATGATTTGCATATATCATTTATTTTTAGTACCTTTGTAGCGGATTTATACTTATAATTACTGATATGCTTCTCAATATTGAAACACCCGCCCCCAAGATTCTGCCCGCAGATTCTATTAAATACATAACCGAGAATTTCATCCAACAAGTGCAGAGTGAACCCGAAACAGTGTTCCGAGCTTGGTTAGATAGCGCTATTGATTTCGGTATCAAAGTGGTAATAGCACTAGTGCTCTATTTCGTAGGAGCATGGGTCATTCGCCGTATTAAGCTAATGTTAGCGCGTATCTTTGAGCGCCGCAAGACAGAACGCACATTGGCATCATTTGTGACTTCGTTTACCAGTATAGCGCTGACAGTTATTCTCGTTATAGTGCTGATCGGCACCTTGGGGTTGGACACGACCTCTTTTGCTGCTTTACTCACAGCCGGCGGTATGGCGATAGGTATGGCGTTGTCGGGCACGGTGCAGAACTTTGCAGGAGGTATAATGTTGTTGGTTTTCCGTCCGTTCAAGGCAGGTGATTTCATCAATGCGCAAGGTGTGAGCGGTACGGTGATGGAAGTGACAATAGTGACTACCCGCATTCTCACGGTGGATAATAGGGTTATTATTTTGCCTAACGGTGCTTTGTTTAACGGCACGATAGAAAATGTGTCAGCGCAAGTGTTGCGACGCGTTGACTGGACTGTGAGTGTGGACTATGGTGTGGATGCCGATGGTTGTATTGCATTATTGAATGAACTGATTTTGTCAGATGAGCGCATCCTAAATTCCAAACATGAGCGTCCGAAAAATGATTCGCCTGTGGCAATTGATACAACTAAAATGACTATTCCTGACCCATTTATAGCATTATCATCTTTGAACGATAATAACATTTCGTTTGTAGTGCGTGCATGGGTAAAATCGGCTGATTATTGGGATGTGTACTTCCATTTTAATAAACTTTTCTATACTGAATTGCCGAAGCATGGCTACACCTTTGCATACCCGCATATGGATGTAACGGTAACCTCTAAAATTACAGAAGAAAAGACCACCGCTAATTAGATTTTTAATAGTCTCGCTTAGTAAAAAAGAATTTCTTTAAAAGAAATTGTCGTGATTGTTTGCATATATGCAGTTTTTGTTGTAAATTTGCACGCTGAATAGAATCATAAAAGAATGGAAATAGCTGAATTAGGAGAGTTCGGGTTGATAAAACACCTGACGAAAGACATTAAGACACTACATAAATCCACCCTTAAAGGCGTGGGAGATGATTGTGCAGTGATGAATTTTGGCACGAAGAAAGTGCTGATGACTACCGATATGCTGCTTGAGGGGATTCATTTCAACCTCGAGTATGTGCCCCTGAAGCATCTTGGGTACAAAGCGGCAGTTGTTAATTTCTCAGATATATACGCCATGAATGGTACACCGACACAAATAACGGTTAGCCTCGGTGTTAGTAAGCGCTTTACTGTGGAAGATATAGAGGCGCTCTATAGCGGTATTCGTCTTGCTTGCGAGCGTTACGGTGTGGATATAGTAGGCGGAGACACTTGTTCGTCTATGACGGGATTGACCATTTCAATCACTTGTTTGGGTGAGGCTAATACCAAAGAGATTGTTTATCGTAATGGGGCAAAATTGAATGACCTTATTTGTGTGAGCGGAAACCTTGGTACGGCATATATGGGATTGCAACTGTTGGAGCGCGAGCGCATAGTGGCGCGAGCAGACGAGAATGCACAGTTGGCTTTTGAGGGAAGAGAATATTTATTGGAGCGTCAACTCAAACCCGAGGCGCGACGCGACATGATTGCAGCGCTCAAGCAGGCTGGGGTGAAGCCTACCGCCATGATGGATGTGTCGGATGGTTTGTCGTCCGAACTGATGCATATCTGTTCACAGTCTGGTGTGGGTTGTTGTATCTATGAAGATAAGTTGCCGATTGACTACCAAGCGGCAGCGTTGGCGGAGGAGATGAACCTCAATATAGTGACTTGTGCACTCAATGGGGGTGAAGACTATGAATTGCTCTTTACTTGTTCGTTGGAAGATTACGAGAAACTTATTCCTATTGAGGACCTTTATATCATCGGGCATATCACCAAGCAGGAGTATGGCTGTAATCTCATCGGTAGGAATGGTGAGGAGTTGCAGCTTAAGGCACAGGGGTGGAAAGCGTTTTGAGTGGAAAGTCAAAAGTCAAAAGTTAAAAGTGGAAGGCAATATGAAAGACATTAAGTTGTTTTTGACTGATGTGGATGGGTGTATGACCGATGGAGGTATGTACTACACCGAGAAGGGAGATGAGTTTAAGCGTTTCTGTGTCTATGACGGCATGGGGATTGTATTGATGCGCAAAGCCGGAATACCATGCGGCATACTCACCAGTGAGAATACCAACATAGGACTCCAACGCGGAGAGAAATTAGGATTGGAATATATCTACACCGGCGTGGGACGCGTGGTGGATGGCGTGAAGATGACAAAGTTGGACGCAGCTAATAAGATATGCGCAGAATTGGGTATCACGCTTGAGAATGTTTGTTTCGTAGGCGATGATGTGAATGACTTGGATTTGTTGCAACATGTGGGCATGGCAGCTTGCCCTGCCAATGCAGTAGCGGAGGTAAAAGCTGTTCCAGGAATTATCCATCTAACCAAACATGGTGGAGATGGCGCTATTCGAGAAGTGGCAGAGATGATTTTGAAAGTTAAAAGTTGAAAGCCAAGAGCTGAAAGGCGAGGAGCCTCCGCAGGCGAGAATGAGTGGAAATTTAAAATCTAAAATCTAAAATCTAAAATCATCAATGCGTAATATTGCAATCATATTAGCTGGAGGAGTGGGAAATAGAGTGGGGGGAGATAAACCCAAACAACTCTTGCCGTTGGCAGATGGACGGACTATCTTGGAGCACTCTGTGGATGCTTTTGAACAAGCTCCGTCAATAGACGAGATAGCAATTGTAATGCACCCTGATTATAGTGCAGAAGTGCAGCGCTTATGTGCACAGAATGATTGGCAGAAAGTAGCAAAGATAATACCGGGTGGTGCTGAGCGCTGGGAGTCTTCATGGCACGCTATTGTGGCTTATATGGATGAGGATGAAGAAAGTGCGTTGTGGTTTCATGACGCTGCGAGACCTTTTGTTTCGCAACGCATATTGGCAGAAGTTGCACTCGCGCTACAAACACACCGAGCCGTGACAGTTGCAGTGCCCGTGACGGAAACACTATATAGAGTGGAAAATGGAAAGTCAAGAGTGGAAAGGCGAGGAGCCTCCGCAGGCGAGAATGAGTGGAGAGTGGAGAGTGTGCCTTCGCGGAGTGAGTATATGCGTGCGCAGACACCACAAGCGTTTCATATGGATGTCGTGTCAAGTGCGTATATGAAGGCAATAGCCGATGAGGCTGTCATCGCTACAGACGACGTGGGAATAGTACGCAAGTATGCCCCAAAGGAGCCTATTTATATTGTGGAGGGCGAGGAGGACAATAGAAAAATAACTTTTGCTCAAGACCTAAAAACATAAGCATATGAGAATCATTATCTTAGGTACTGCATGGCCTTATAGAGGCGGTTTGGCAACTTTCAACGAAAGGTTGGCAAAGCAGTTTGCTATGGAGGGACATGATGTGGAATTGTGGACTTTTACGCGCCAATACCCTGATTTCCTCTTTCCGGGCAAAACACAGTACTCGGAGGAGAAAGCACCAGAGGGTTTGGTGATACATAGAAAACTCGACTCTTGCAATCCGTTCTCGTGGTGGCGTGTGGGTCGCGCTATTCGCAAAGAGGCGCCTGATATGCTGATTTGTTGTTATTGGATGTCTTTCATGGCTCCCGCTTTTGGACTGGTGTCTCGCATCGCCCAACGCAATGGAAAGACGCGCTGTGTAGCGTTGGTTCATAATATGATACCTCACGAGCCATCTATATTGGATAAACTATTCGCACCCTATTTCGTAAAGAGCCAGAATGGTTTTGTGGCGCTTAGTGAGAGCGTGGTGAAAGATATTGAGCGGGTGGAAAGAGATAATGCACGATGTGCGGCGCACGATGTGCGAAGCGCAAAGACTTATTCGCCGCACCCTATATATGACCATTACGGAGAGCGGATGAGCAAAGAAGAAGCATGTCGTGCGTTGAACTTGCCAGAAAGCAAACAGTATATGCTCTTTTTCGGTCTCGTACGGGCATATAAAGGTTTGGATTGGTTGCTGGACGCATTTGCGATAGTAAAAGGTAAGTTGCCTGCGCTGCAACTTATCATCGCTGGGGAGTTTTATGAGGATGAAGAGAAATACCGTAAGCAGATAGCAGATAATGGTTTGACAGAACGCGTGGTGCTGAAGAATGAGTTTATCCCAGATGATGACTTACGCAAGTATTTCGGTGCGGCAGACCTAATCGTACAGCCCTACAAGACAGCTACGCAGAGTGGCGTGACGCAAGTGGCATTCCATTTCGAGAAACCAATGCTTGTGACCAATGTGGGAGGATTGGCGGAGATAGTACATGACCACCAAATGGGGTACGCCTCGCAACCTAATCCACAAGCGATAGCAGAGGACTTGATGGACTATTTCTCTAATGACAGGCAACAAGCATATACACAGTATTTGATACAAGAAAAAAGTAAATATGCGTGGTCCAACATGACCCAAGCATTTATAAAAATATACAAACAATGATAGACCAATCCATCATACAAGCAGCAGAACAGTGCCTAAATAAGGAGGTTGATGCAATCAAGGCACTCATTCCGCGGTTAGACAAGAACTTCGTTAAGGTTATTCAACTTATCCATGACTGTAAAGGCAAAGTGGTAGTGACCGGAGTAGGTAAGTCGGGACATATAGGAAGCAAGATTGCCGCTACGCTGGCGAGTACAGGTACGCCTGCGTTCTTCCTCAATCCATTAGATGCTTATCACGGCGATTTGGGAATGATAGGAACGGAGGATGTGGTCTTGGCTATTTCCTATTCGGGTGCGACAGAAGAGTTGCTGCGTTTCTTGCCATTGATTCAAGCAAAGCGCATACCTATCATCGGCATGTCGAGTAACCCGAATTCGCTCTTGGCTAAGTATTCGGTCTATCATTTATCTATTGCGGTGGCGACGGAGGCAGATCCGCTTAATCTGGTGCCGACT
>JAZNQB010000115.1:0-5254 GCA_045589995.1 Paludibacteraceae bacterium | reverse complement strand
CTTGTCACGCTATTAGGGATAGTAATAGAGGTTAAAGAAGAGCAACCAGAGAAAGCACTACTTCCAATGCTTGTCACGCTATTAGGGATAGTGATAGAGGTTAAAGAAGAGCAATACATGAAAGCACACCTTCCAATACTTGTCACGCTGTTAGGGATAGTGATAGAGGTTAGAGAAGAGCAATCAGAGAAAGCACCCTCTCCAATCCTTGTCACGCCATCGCTGATGACTATTGATTTGATAGAGTAACGATAGTGGTACCAAGGGGTATCATAATAAAAATCATAATAATAATCTGCCATTGCGCCAGTGCCGCTGATAGTAAGAGTTCCGGGAGAATAAGTCCATGTCAGATTATCACCACAACTGCCGCTCTGTGCACTTATTATTCCTATGCTGACTATTAGAGCAAAGAGAAAAGTGAAAAGTTTTTTCATAATTTGCCTACCCCGACCCTCCCTAAAAGGAGGGAGAAGGATTTTGTTAGAAGATTAACATTGTTGTTTGTTTTAAAAGCAATATGTCAATTATTTTTACTACCTTTGCAGCCATAATTCCGCTGATAGTCACGATAGATATACGATAGATACACGATAGATACACGATACATATTCGATACATTATGCTATCTTTATACTATCTTTATACTATCTTTATGCTAGTGAGTACAAAGTAGCGAGTGCTTAGAACCATTTGGTTTCTTTGCCGAGGATCGAAGTGAGGAGGTTATTCGCCAAGCGGCTTGCACCGAAACGGAAGGACTCATTATTAAGCCATTCCTTACCCAAAATCTCTTTCACAAGCGTGTAGTGTTGTACTGCCTCTTCTGTAGTAGCAACACCACCTGCAGGTTTGTAGCACACTTTATCACCAGTAGCTTCTTTCCAGACTTTAATAGCATTACACATAATAAAAGTTGCCTCTGGTGTTGCATTGACAGCAATCTTTCCGGTTGAAGTCTTAATAAAATCAGCCCCTGCCGCCATAGCAAGAATAGAGGCCTGCCATATACGCTCTGCAGTCTGCAAAGCCCCTGTCTCAAGTATGACCTTAAGGTGCGCAGGAGCGATGGCTGCCTTTATCTCATATATCTCATCATATACCTCTTCGTAATTCCCCTCGAGGAACTTGCCGATAGAAATCACGATATCTATCTCCGTTGCGCCCGCCTTAACCGCCAGAGCACTCTCTGCCACTTTGATTTCAGGGAAAGTTTGGCTAGCAGGGAAACCTGCAGCTACCGCAGCTATTCCAATAGGCTCTGTCAAAGTGAGTTTTGCGGTCTCCACCAATGCGGGATAGACACACATGGCTGCGACATTAGGTATTTCCGGAAACTCATCGGTGAAATCATTCACTTTCTGCGCCATCGCTGCTACTTTAGCGGTTGTATCTTCGCCATTCAGTGTAGTGAGGTCAATTTGGCTGAGACATTGTTTCCATACATCAATCGTATTATTTTCAGCGAAATGCTTTTCAAGTATCTCTGCTACTTGGTTCTTGACTTGTTCGTCAGTCCATGGACATGGGTACTGCGCAAAGAGTTGTTCAAACTTGTTCATAGTAGTGCGTATTGAGTATTAGTATTAGTTTTCGATATTGGTATTAATAGTAGGGTCATTTTGCAGGCGTCCGACAATCGTTTCATTCCCGCGCACTTTTTCTCCCACCTGTACAAACATCTCGGTATTGAGAGGCAAATACATATCCACGCGTGAGCCTAATTTAATAAAACCCAAGTGTGTGTTTCGGTGTGCTTTATGTCCTGGTTTAGCATATGTGACTATACGGCGCGCCATGGCTCCTGCTACTTGGCGAACAGCTATCTGCACTTTTGATGGTGTTTCGATGACCACCAGTGAACGCTCGTTCTCTGTGGAGGATTTAGGCAACCATGCACCTTTGTGACATCCCTTTTGATGTTCTGACACCAAAATATCTCCCTCTATAGGATACCAGTTCGCATGCACATTAAAAGGCGACATAAAAATGGAGACTTGTAGCTTAGGTTCATGGAAATACTCATTCTCTTCTATAGATTCGATCACTACCACGCGGCCATCAGCCGGAGCAATGATGAAATCCGGGTCGTCTATTTCCAACACACGCACAGGATTGCGGAAGAAATAAGTTACAAAAATGAGCAGCGTGGCAGTAATCGCCAAAGTGATTCCCAAAATCCAGTGCGAGAAATACATATACACTGGTATATTGATAATAAAAAGCAAGAATACTAATCCGATAATCGAATTTCGCCCTTCACGATGAATACGAGGTCTTTTCATATTAGTGTTTATTTCTACTTTAAACTTTGATTTTTCTATAGTCCTACTGCCAGACAGCATATGGGAACTGCGCAAGCATCTCTGCAGCCTGGTCAAGTCCCTGCTGTAGTTTTTTCTCTATCATAAACTTAAACATAAACGGTATTTCCGCTTTGATAGTCAATTTGATACGCGTATCAGTCGGAGTTACTTCTTTGAGCTGAATCCAGAAATTCGCATCCATAGGAATCCCTTCTAATCCAAACTTGACTGTATCGTTCTCTATTCGGTCCACGATAGCGATAGTTATTTTCTGTGCCAATCCATCCACTTTCATGCGTATGCGGTCAGACTCAATCTCGAGCTCTTGCACTTTATCCTGCGGAATGAGGTCACGCACTTTCTCGATGTTTTGCAAGTTACTTAGCACTCTATATATCTGCGCTGCAGGACAAGGTGCTGAAGAAATCTTGCTTTCATATTTTGTTTCTGCCATAATGGTATTATTTTTGCGGCGCAAAGGTACAAGTTTTTTTGCACATACGCAAGGATTTGCGAAAAAAGTTACTTTAATGCCTATGATTGCAATCTTTTTTGATACATCTCTATGTGCCGCGAGGTTTTATAAATGCGTTTTTCCAATTCGTTAATATCTCTTATGACTATAGAGAGATGATAAGCACGGCACAAACACTCTTTCTCTTGGTCGGAGAGATAGAATCGGTAACCTTTTTTTTCTCCGTTCGTGTATCGCACATAAATCCTGTCTTGTCTAAAAGCATCCACAAAACGAAGTGCTTGGTCCGCCACCGAATCCTCCAGCGTGATTATACCATGCCATCCATGCTGCTCAAACATATGTACAGTTCCTGCAAACGACATTTCCGTCTCTCCTACAGAGAGCACTACACGCTTCATATCTACCTTATAATCACCATAATAGAAACATTTTACCAGTGCTTGACCATCGTCGCGCACCGTGCTCTGCAGATAGCAACGGTTAGGATTTTTAGATGACTGTTGACTACGAAAGACATAAAAGCCTTTATCCTGGTATTTCTCTTGTTTCTCATATTCAAAGAACTCCAGTAAAGAATCCGCCTGCGGCGCCAGACTATCCAACTGGGACTGGTAAAATCGCAGACTCCTCTGTTGCTCTATCAGAGAAAGGCTGTCACGATAATTCTTCTCTGCCTTATACTGCTCGACCTTAGAAACCCTCTGACAAGCCATGAGACAAACTGCTGACAAAAATAGTATAATTGGTTTCATTTGCATACCTATATTTCAAAATCGGCTACAAAGATACAACTTTTTTGCAAAAAAAGGAAAAAAAAACGACTAAATTTGCACAATTCATATTTTTTTACTAATTTTGCAGCCGTAAAATTGTGGATATACCCATAGAAGCATTTAATAATAACCCAAAAATACATTTTTTGAAGATGAAAAAAAGTTTATTCCTCAGCCTCATTGCAGCAGTAGCAGTGTTGGCATCCTGCAGCAAAACGCTGCCACAACCTGAGCAGATTACCGTAAACCCTAACCCTCTGGAGAAAGTAGGTAACAAGGTAAACGCTGAGATTACAGGTACTTTCCCTGTAAAGAAATTTGTTAAGAAAGGCGTACTCGTTGTTACTCCTGTATTGAAGTTCGATGGTCAAGAAGTATTAGGTACACCTGTTACCTATGTAGGCGAGAAGGCTAAAGAGAACGGCAAGAAAGTTAGCTACAAGAATGGTGGCTCTTACTCACAGAGTTGCTCTTTCGACTATGTACCTGCTATGCAGAAGTCTGAGCTCTACCTCCGTTTCGAGGCTAAGATCAAGAACAAAGTGATTGAAATTCCAGATCTCAAGATTGCTGACGGTGTGATGGCTACTTCTGAGTTGGCTACCGCAAAAGACAACAAGACTGCTGCTACCCCAGATAAGTTCCAGCGTATCATCCAAGAGATTACCGAAGCTGATATCAAGTTCCTTATCCAACAGTCTAACCTCCGTTCTTCTGAGACTCGCACCGAGGCTATGAAGAACCTCCAGGCAGCAATCAAAGATGCTAATGAGAACGAGAAGAAGGCTATCAACAAATTAGAGGTTAGCGGTTACGCTTCTCCTGATGGTGCACAAGACTTGAACGAAGGTTTGGCAAAGAACCGCCAGAAAGTGGCTCAGAAGTTCCTCAACAAGAACCTGAAGAAGAACAAAGTGGATGCAACTATTGACGCTACCATCACCGCAGAGGACTGGAAAGGTTTCCAAGCTGCTTTGGAGCAAAGCAACATGCAAGACAAAGAGTTGGTTCTCCGCGTACTCTCTATGTACACCGATCCAGAAGAGCGCGAGGCTCAAATCAAGAACTTGAGTTCTGTATATAGCACTTTGGCTGACGAAATTCTGCCTGCACTGCGTCGCAGCCGTCTCATTCTCACCACCGACCTTATCGGTAAATCAGATGAGGAGATTGCTGCACTTGCAAAGAACGACCCAGCTCAACTGACTGTAGAAGAGTTGCTCTATGCCGCTACTCTTACCGCAGACAAAGCAGAGAAAATCGCTATTTACAACAAAGTGGTAGAGCAATATAATGACTATCGTGCTTGGAACAACATGGGTCAAATCTACTTCGAGGGCAACCAGATAGCAGCTGCTCGTCGTTGCTACACCAAGGCTTTAGAGCTCCAACCAAACAACGCTAATGTAAACTATAACGCTGGCCTCGCAGCTATGGCTGACGGCGACCTTGCTAAGGCAGAAGAGTACCTTGGCAAAGCAGCTGGTGCAGAAGCTAACCTCAGCGCAGCTATGGGTACACTCTACACCATGAAGGGTGACTACGCTGCTGCTAAGCAAGCATACGGATCTAACGCAACTAACCACGCTGCTGTACAGCAGATTCTTAACGAGGATTATAAAGCTGCTACACAGACACTCAATAATGTCAAAGCTCCTAATGCTACCACTGCTTATTTGAAAGCAGTTGTTGCTGCA
>JAZNQB010000114.1:0-3270 GCA_045589995.1 Paludibacteraceae bacterium | reverse complement strand
GACGGTCACGACCGTGGTGCCAAAGTAGTAGCAACTGGTTATGCTGACTGTGGCTTCGATGTGGATATGGGACCATTGTTCCAAACTCCAGAAGAGGCTGCTAAGCAAGCAGTAGAGAACGATGTGCATATCCTTGGTGTTTCTTCTTTGGCTGCTGGTCACAAAACTTTGATTCCTCAGGTTATTGCAGAACTCAAGAAATTGGGTCGTGAGGATATCATGGTTACTGCGGGTGGTGTTATCCCAGCGCAAGATTATGACTTCTTGTACAAGGCTGGTGTAGCTGCTATCTTCGGTCCTGGTACCAGCGTAGCTTACGCTGCAGCCACCATGATGGAATTGCTCATGCAAGAATAATGCAAGTCTCTCTGACGATAAAAGGCGGGTCACTTTGTTGACCTGCCTTTTTGTTTATAACCTCTGCGCCCATAAAATGAGCATCCCTTCACGACTTTCTTTCTCGCTGCGCTCTTTTTTCTCTGCTCCGTTGCACTCCGCAAAATAAAGGGGGAAAAGCAAGCGTTCCGCTTATTAATAATTACCATCGGTCGGATGTAGCGGTGTCCTGTGTGCGCGATTTGCGTGAGCGCAAAAGGAGCGGCATCTCTGCCGCTCCCTCTCTGTATCCGCCACCTTTGGCGGATCTCCTACAGCCCTTTCTTCGACGCATCGTAGCTCTCTACCGTCTTGGTCTGAATGATTACGCTGGTGTCACCTTTCTGCCATGCTTCGCTTCGGGTTGTGATCGTCCGTGTTACGTTGCACGAACTCAGCCCCAGCGCAATCGCCACGCATGTCACGATGGCGGTTGCTATCGTCGCGACCATCTTATAAATCTGTTGCTTTGTCATACTTTCTCCTTTCTTTGTTAGTTAGTCCTACATCTGTTTTTTCCGGATGAGCGAAGCGGTCTGGAGCTTCCGGATTCTCCAGTCCCGCCTGCTTTCGCCTTACCCAACGGTATTCAACCGCTCCGGCATGGTTACCGTGTTCGTGCTTTCATCGTAGCACTTCCATGCCTTGGCGAACAACCAACCTTTGTAGGTGGTGTACTTGAATCCCTCCACTTTGCGTTCTGCCAAGAATACTTCTTGGTCGGCGCTCACTTTGCTCAGGTCCATAGAGCGGTCCAATGCTGCCAAGCGCACTACGCGGAACTTGTTACGGATGGCCAACTCGTTCTCACCCACTGGTGTGGTGCGGTCTCCACGCACGGAGGTGTACTTGCGTTTGGATGCCCTGCGGAAGTTGTAGCAAGTACGGAATTTCTTACTTATTTTGCCCGATATATGCTCAATCGGGTCTTCGAATACTACTTTGCCCATAATAATTAAGGTTTTTAAGGTTAAATATTAATTATTCATTATTAATTAATTTTCTCGTACTCCTGTGCGATTACATACCCACGCAGACTCTTGTACTTGCTTTGTGCTTTGTACGCAGCCTCGTAGCTTGCTTTTTGCTCTGCATCCGCTAATGCGGCATTAGCATTGACCACCGCCTGCTTGAATTTCTCTTGTCGAGCTAACTCTGCCTCGCTAAACTCTTTGGTGCGTGGATTGCAGATTTGGCTGGTGTACTGGGTCTGCCCGCGTTGGGCGAAGATGATTTTCGAGTGCTTGCAGATCTTGCCTCGAAATGCCGTAAACGGCGCTTCTAAATTGATTTTACTCATAGTTAATGTTTAGGTTTAATGGTTAATAATATTGTTTATTTCCCCGCATTGTATGCGGGCTATCTTTTTTACGAGACGCTTACGAGAGACATACGGGACGATAGCGACATCAAAAACACCCTTTCCCTCCAGTCCCTAAAGTTCTTATGGACCTTAGAGACCTTACGAGCCTTAACTTAAGCGAGGTATAGACCATTGCGACTAATTGCCGAACGCGAGTGCAAAGATAATATCAAAACCTACTTTAGTGTTCCATCAATATTGAAAAATTTTTCTAAAAAGTCATATTTTTTGCGTTTCTTGGCTTCTCGATAGAACCAGACTAAAATATAATGCACTCTTTTGAGCGTTATTCCGTGTTTCTCTGCTACTTGCTTGCGTGCGTCGTGTGCGGAAGCACCATTTGCGCGAGCGATAAAATAGTCATCCACCACGGCTTGGTTCTTTACTTCTATCTGGTGTCTTTTCTCCGACATGCGAAACTCATTCGGGTCGCGTACCAAGTAGGGTACATCGTATAAAGGATAATCCATGATTTTTAGTTATCGGTGGTCAGTTTTAGAAATATTCATGATGTAGTCGCGCAAAGGCATAGCCGCGCAGGGTGGAATATGTCTTTCCTCTGAACTTACGCCCTGCGGCTTGCCATTCCTTGCATAAATAGTCCCATTGTTCGGGTGTGAGTAGGTTGATGGCTTTGCTAAGCACTGCAAACTGTCGCCGCCTTTCGATTTCTTTGTCGCTTGGTGGTGTAGTGCGTTTTCGTGGCTTGTTAATGACTATTTGTTTGCCGTTTCTTACTTGGAATACTTGGTTTCCTAATTTACCGCGTAGCATGATTTCCACTCCGCGAACTGTCTTTATTTCAATCACTTGTGCCATAGTTCTTAGTTTTTAATATAAATTACTTTCTGTCCTGTCGGATTTGCCATCTTCCATCCGTCGCGCTCCAGAGTTGTGCCGTATTTGGCGTAATAGGCAGCGTAGGATAGCACTTGCTGACGAGGTTGCATGACCCGGAAATCCTGAATGAAGAAATACGGGTTGCGCCCTCGGTATGCGCCATGTTTGCGGAGCCAGGCGATGATGGCTTGCTGTTTGTCCGGCGCACAGGCTTCCCATTCAATTCGGGTAGCGTCCATGCGGTTCTCAAAATGCGCATCTGGCTTAAACAACGCCCAATAGGTCTCAAAGTCCGTTTTTAAGTCCATAATAAAGATTTTTTGTTTCGTCCCCTGCATGTCTGTCCCTAAAGTCCTTACAGTCCTTACGGACCTTAAACTCCTTTTGGGGGATTATAGGGGGACTATACAAGGACAGACATACAAGAGGACTGAAACATTTTTAATTTTTCTTTTTGTCAAACTTTTTCTTTTATCCCACGAAAGCGATGCGGAACGCATGCTTGATACTCTCGCTTTCGGGATGGGCTTTCTCAAGCTTCTCCGCCGTGCGTTTGAGGTCAGCCCGCATGTCCTTCAACTCTGCCGCCATCTTCTCTTGCAACGCCAGCTGCTGCATGTAAATAGCGTGGTTGGGGTCGGATGTGATGGCAGGGTTGGTGTTCTTCTCCCATGTAAACGATTTGGGTCGGC
>JAZNQB010000113.1:0-16053 GCA_045589995.1 Paludibacteraceae bacterium | reverse complement strand
TTTCGAATCTATTGGCGTTAATTTCGGCGGAAACATCAACGCTTACACCTCGCTTGACGAGACTGTTTATCGCCTATCGGATGTGCCTACCTACCGCGAAGGAATCATCGATTCCGCTTTACTGGTGATGCATGACTGGTCATGCGGACTGCTTCTCTTAGAAGAAGAGATAGACGCAGAGCGCGGTGTCATCCTTGAGGAATGGCGTACCGGCCGCACGGCACAACGCCGCATGTGGCGCGAGATGAATGCGAAGATGTACCCCGGCACACAATACGCTAAACGCGATGTCATTGGCGACACAGCCGTCATACTCAACTTCGACTACCAAGCACTACGCGACTACTACACGAAATGGTATGGACCAGACAACCAAGCCATCATCGTAGTGGGTGATATCAATGTGGACTCCATAGAAGCGAAGATAAAAGCCCTGTGGGCGAATGTACCTAAGCGCGCTAACTACGGAGAGAGACCACTCCATAGCGTGAACCACAACACCGCTCCACTCGTGGCTATCGTAACCGATAAAGAAGCACAAGGCAGTCGTATCACCTTGGAATATAAACACGACCAACTGCCTGCTGCTATGCAGAATACAGCCATCTCCTATACACAGTCCCTGCTTATCGAACTCATATGCGATATGTTTGACAATCGCGTAACCGAGTTGGCACTCGACCCTAATGCGTCCTTCACCGCAGCAGGTTGTTACTACGGAGAAGCAGCTAAAAAGATGGATGCTTTCAATGCTGTTTATCTGCCCAAAGAGGGAAAAGAAACCGAAGCATTCAATGACTTGGTGTACCAAGTAGAGAAAATGCGCCGATATGGATTTACTAATGCAGAGTTGGAGCGCGTGAAGAGCGAGAAACTCAATGCCATGGAGAAATACTATAAGGAGCGTAATACGCGCAAGAATATCCGCTTGGCACAAGAGTGTATCCGTCATTTCGAGAATGGCGAGTCCATGCCCGGCGCACAATGGGAGTACGAGTTCGTACAAGCTACCTTACCGCTCATCAAAGTGGAAACCATTAATCAAATAGCAGCGCAGTTGATACACGCTAACCCAACCATTGCTATCTCAGCACCAGAGAAAGAGACTGTTAAACTGCCATCTGAGCAACAGATACTCGCTGCACTCAGCGCACAAGAGCAACTCACTATTGAAGCACCTAAAGAGGAAGTATTCGATAGCCAATTAGTGAAAAAAGCACCACGCAAAGGAAAAATCAAAACCGTAACCCGCAATGACGAGATAGGTACTACCGAGTGGGTGCTCAATAATGGCATTAAAGTGATATTCCGTCCTACAGAATTCAAAGCAGATGAAATACTCATGCAAGGTTTCTCCAAGGGTGGAATGACGCAAGTGGCTACAGCAGACTTACCTTCTGCCCAATTAGCGACCGCTATCGTTGAGTTCTCCGGATTAGGCGATTTCTCAATGACACAATTAGAGAAAGCTCTGACAGGAAAGACCGTTTCCGTTTCGCCATCTATCAGCGCGAATACAGAGAGTTTGCGCGGTTCATCCAGCGTGAAAGATTTGGAAACAATGCTCCAACTCACTTACCTCTATTTTACCGCACCACGACGAGACGAGAAAGCATATGAGACACTCATGGGGCTCATGAGAAACCAATTACTCAATAGAGACAAGAACCCTAAAAATATCTTCTCTGACTCCATACAGATGATGAGTACTAACCACTCCGAGCGTACTATCATCTTTACTACAGAGACATTAAAACAAGTGAACTTAGACAAAGCATTGCAGATTTATCAAGAGCGCTTTGCTAATCCTGCTGACTTTACTTTCACTTTCGTGGGAAATATCAATCCTAATGACCCGAATATACAAACCCTCATCTGCCAATGGTTGGGCGGATTGAAGACGAAGAAGAAATGCCACGAAGAAGTGATAGACCATCATATGCGTGCCATAAAGGGACAACAAAAGAACTATTTTAGCCGCGAGATGGAGACCACGACCGCTTCTAATCGTATCCAATACACCTCTTACGACATACCTTATACCCTCGCTAATGACCTCAACATGGAGATGATCGGTCGTATCCTCAGTACACGCTATTTGGAGTCTATCCGCGAACGCGAAGGTGGTTCGTATGGCGTAGGTGTAGCAGGTCAGATGACCATCTTGCCTAAACCACAGGCTGTACTACTCATGCAGTTTGACACAGATCCTAAGAAACAAGCACGACTGATGGAAATCATTCACGAGGAAGTACAGACTATCGTTGAGAACGGACCTTTGGCAAGCGACTTGCAAAAAGAAAAGGAGTCCATGCTCAAGGACTATCAAGAAGACCTCGAGAAAAACTCCTACTGGCGTACCGCATTATACATGTACTACCTATACGGACAAAATAATATTCGTGACTACAAAACAGCAGTAGAAAACATTACAGCCGAGAGCGTACAAAACACCTTAAAGCAATTAGTGGCAGCGAATAACATGTTCGAAGTAGTGATGTTCCCTGAGAAATAATTACAAGATATGAATTATTTTCTGATAGCAGGCGAGGCGTCCGGTGACACCCATGCAGCAGAACTGATTACTCACCTCCAACGACAAGACGGAGAGAGTTGTTTTGCTGGTATGGGCGGCGAGAAGATGCGTCAGGCGGGATGTCGTCTCTATCAGGATTATAGTCAAATGGCTTTTATGGGTTTTGCGGCGGTACTGCGCAATATAGGCAAGGTACGCCGCAATTTCCAAATAGCCCGTCAAGCATTGCTAAGCGAGCACCCGGATGTGCTCATCGTGGTGGACTACCCATCGTTCAATCTTCGCATAGCAACTTTCTGCCGTAAGCATTTACCGAACACCAAAATCGTCTATTATATCCCTCCCAAAGTGTGGGCATGGAAGCGACATCGCATCCACCGCATAGCACGCTTATGCGATGAAGTATTAGGTATCTTTCCTTTCGAACCCGATTTTTATAAGCGGTATGGCTATCGTTGCACTTATGTAGGCAACCCAACCGCTGAACAGATAGCGACTTACAAAGCACAGCACGCCACTCCACAATGCTCCGCACAACGCCCAACGATAGCCATTTTACCTGGCTCGCGGGCAAGTGAGGTGAGTCATTGTTTGCCCACCATGCTATCCGCTGCGCGGAAGTTCACAGACCATCAGATAATAGTCTGTGCCGCACCCGGACTATCGGATACATTCTATGCTCCTTACCTATCGGATAAAGAGACACTAACACGCGATACTTACGCAATAGTACAGCACGCACAAGCAGCGATAGTGAACTCAGGCACTGCTACTTTAGAGACCGCTTTGCTCGGTTGTCCACAAGTGGCTGTTTACCATCTGGCGTGCTCCAAACTGATAGGTTTATTACGCTGGGCACAACCACTCGTCTTCTCCATACCATATTTCACATTGGTCAATATACTCGCACAAAAAGAAGTTATTCGTGAATTGGTAGCGAATGATTTCAAAGAAGAGAAGATAGTGAACGAACTGCAACGCATCCTAACAGACGAAACATATAAAAAGAATATGCTCGCGTCTTACGAGCATATCCATTCATTATTAGGCGAACAATCTGCGGCTGAGACAGCTGCGCAAATCATCACATCGAAACATAAATAGATGCCATCACATAAGGCAGAGCACCGATGAGCAGTCCTTTACTCAACCGCCAGACATCCAAGGTATAAAAGACAAAGATTAGCGCTAAATCAGGGAAGACGCACACAAGAAGTAACTTACTCAGCACACCTCCCGCCTGAAATTGTAGCGTCTGCAGTGGATACCACAAATTCATCGCCTCTATATAGGTTAGCCCAAAAAGAGCAGGGAGCAAAAGTCCTATCAATATTCCTATACTATATTTATCAAAGCGCTCCATAGGCAGTAAGGTCAATCATCGTAGGAGTGATAGCGAGTAGTTGGTGCTCCACTGCCCATATATCAGTGTCCTGGGCGTCGGGTTCGTCATTGATAAACTCACCCGCTAACTTCCATCCGCTCTCCACTCCTTGTGGCAGTTCTCCTTCGACAGGAACCAACTCATTCTGCCAATGACCAGGGCATTGGCGTGTCCATCGAATGCCTTCTATCTCTCCCACAGGAGCATTCACATTATAGCACATCTGTGGGGCAAACCCTTCTTCTAAGAGGTGTTTGGTGACTTCTACAATCATCGGTTGCAACCAATGCAGGTCCACATCTAACTTATGGCTATTGATAGACCAGCCGATTGCAGGAATCCCTTTCTCAGCCGCTACAAGACACGCTCCCATTGTACCCGAATAAATAACATTCACACTGGCATTGATACCATGGTTGATGCCTGACACGAGCAAATCTATCTTCTTATCGCGCATAATGACTTCTCGCGCCAACTTGACACAATCGGCTGGTGTGCCATTGGTGGTATATACTTCAGCGCCATTGAGGTCGTGCTCCTCTACACGCTTCACATAGATAGGGTCTGCTACGGATATCTTAGCTGCAAATCCGCTACGTGGTCCATCAGGAGCGATGACAGTTACATGCCCGAGTTTAGTCATCTCACGCGCTAACATGCGTATGCCAGCAACGCCCCAACCATCGTCATTAACAACTACTATATTCATATTGGAATGAGGTTATTCGTTTATTATGGCCATCACTTGTTGCGCCAAGGCATTGGCTTTTTCCGTCGTGGACGCCTCCGAATAGACACGAATGATAGGTTCGGTATTGCTCTTGCGAAGGTGTACCCATCCTTCTGTGAAATCAATCTTCACGCCATCAATATCATTCACACGCTCGTCCTTATATATATATTTCACGCGCGCGAGGATAGCGTCTATGTCTGTATCAGGTGTGAGGTCAATACGGTTCTTGCTGATATAATACTCAGGTAATGTTTGGCGATAAGCGCTCACGCTCATCTCCATTTTTGCCATATGGCTAAGGAAGAGTGCAACTCCCACGAGCGCATCGCGACCGCTATGACAAGCAGGATAGATCACACCGCCGTTTCCTTCACCACCGATGACGGCATTCACTTTCTTCATCTCTGCTACTACATTCACCTCACCCACGGCACTCGCGGTATATTCACCTCCATGCTTGCGTGTGATATCACTTAGTGCGCGCGATGACGACATGTTGCTCACCGTGTTACCTGGCGTGTGGGCAAGGATATAGTCAGCCACACTCACCAATGTGTATTCCTCGCCGAACATAGACCCGTCTTCGCATATAATGGCGAGACGGTCTACATCAGGGTCTACTACAAAACCAAGATCCGCTTTGCCTTGCTTGAGCAAATCACTAATCTCTGTGAGGTGTTGAGGCAGTGGTTCAGGGTTGTGTGGGAACTGACCATTGGGTTCGCAATAGAGTTCGATGATATTTGTCACACCAAGCGCTTTGAGCATTGCAGGTATTGCCAGTCCGCCTACAGAGTTAACGCAGTCGATGGCTACTGTGAAATTGCGTTTCTTGATAGCTTCTACATCCACGAGCGGGAGTTGAAGCACTTTGTCCACATGGTAAGGCAGATAATCCTTATATGTCATCTGTCCCAATTGATCCACTTCGGCAAAGACGAAAGACTCGTTCTCTGCGATAGCGAGCACTTCTTTGCCTTCTTGGTCATTAAGAAACTCACCCTTTTCGTTGAGCAACTTGAGTGCGTTCCATTGTTTGGGGTTATGGCTAGCAGTAAGGATGATACCTCCAGCAGCTTTTTCGCCTATGACAGCTAACTCGGTAGTGGGGGTGGTGGCGAGGCCTATATTGACTACATTATATCCCATTCCTATTAGTGTGCCGCATACTATTTGCTCTACCATTTGTCCACTCAGTCGGGCGTCACGACCCACGACAATCGTTTTATTATTGGGCATCGCCGCTTGTCGCTGGGTGGCGTAAGCGGCGGTGAAACGCGTTATATCCACGGGGTTTAATCCCTCCCCCACATATCCGCCAATCGTTCCGCGGATGCCTGAAATACTCTTTACTAAACTCATATTATTGTTTTACTTTTATTTTCATTATATAACCATATGGAGTAACCGAATTCACATCCGCATTAAAGCCCAACTTACTCGGCTGAATAATAGTACACTCCGAGTTGGGGTATTTCATGAGTTTGACAGCCATGTGCCATCCCTCTGACTCTACAGTGTTAAGATTCAAGTACTGAAACTCCAAGGGATATGCTTGCTCCAGTGTAGTCCAGTAACTCAATGTATCTGCGTTCTCTGTAAGTTCAAAACGTTTGTAGCGCAGCACAATGACATCGTTGGCAAGAATCTGCAAATCAGTTGTATCTGCCTCCGTTGGACTTATTGAATCAATACGGACTGAGTCTCCACGGTATGCAAGATGGAAATAGAAATTGTCATATCCGGGTACTTTGAGATAGTCCTTCTCTCCCCACACATCGTCAGCCGGAACCTCAGTTAATATATTAAAACCGTTTCGACTAATAAAATTGGCTATCAGTTTATCTTCCTGATCGCGTTGTCTGGAATAAGTAGATTGCTCACAAGAGGCTAATAATGAGGCCACTCCTGCCAGTAAACAAAACAAAAATGTCTTCTTTTTCATTATATTTATCATTTTATATCTATTTCTATTATCAAGTTCTCGTATGGTGGTATTTCATCCGTTCCTTGTATTCCGTAAGCGGCGTACCATGGTACTAACATGCGCGCACGCGCACCATGAGCAAACTCCGTAATATTATTATCCACTGCTATGGGTAATTCGCCTTTCCCTATTTGGAACTCACGCAGTACATCTATAAATAGTTGCCCTGTTTCAAGCGAATAAACGAGCATCCGTATCGTCCATTTATCGCCTCGCATAGGTACACTATCCGCCTCATTCCCTCGTTGTAGAAAATATATCCATGTATTGTTCTCATACAAGGCATATTCTTCTTCTGCCTGCTGGGCTTTCTCCGTTAGAAGTTTATCTGCCGCCACTACCATTTTTTGGTTAAACTCCAAGAGAGCCAATTGTGTGCTATCTACAGCTATCTCCTTGCCCATCCATCTACTCGGTTTCTGCGGGCCTTTGCTTTTTTGTCCACAGGCAACCATTACGAGCGCGCAGAGAACGAATATGTATATAATACTGGTTTTCATTTCCGTTCTTTCTTTTTTAGACAGGCATGTTTGTATTCACTCGGAGTAACGCCGTAGGTATTCTTAAAGCACTTAGCAAAATAGCGCGAGTCGTTCATACCCACCATATATGTCACTTCCGTAATATTGTATTTGCTTTCTTCCAATAACTGTGCCGCGCGCTTGATACGCATTTCCCGTACAAACTCCACAGGACTCAAGCCGGTCATAGTCTTCAGTTTATTGAAGAAGACAGTTCTGCCCATACCCATCTCCTCTACTAGGTCATCCACTGTGAGGGTATTATTATCCAATTGCCTATCCATTATATCCAGCAGTTTGGCAAGGAAAACATCGCCGGTGTCATGTTTGTCAGCTGTTTTGGGACTCTCTAGTCGCATAAGGCGCTGGCGATAACTCTGCTCCAATTGTTTGCGCTGCGCCATTATATTATTCACACGCGCACGAAGGTACTCCGGCTCAAATGGCTTAGCTATATAATCATCCGCTCCTTTTTGTAAAGCCAATAAGCGACTCTCAATAGCAGTCTTAGCTGTCAATAAAATGACAGGTATATGGTCCGTTTCAGGATTTTCTTTCACATATTGTGTCAGTTCCAAACCATCCACCTTGGGCATCATTAGGTCTGTAATAATCAAAGCCACTGGTTTGGTTTGTATAATCCGTTTAGCACTCTCGCCATCCTCTGCTGATTCAACCGCATACTCTTTCTCCAATATACTGGTTAAGAATTGCTTCATATCTGGATTATCATCCACCACCAAGATGGTATATTTTCTCTCTGCCGTTTCACGCTCCAGTTGAGAAATCTTGTCCTCAAAAGTTGGCAGCACCGTTTGTCGAACAAATTGACTATCTATCACAATCTCCACATTAGAAGAGTCGAAATGGTCTTTCCCCTTATGCAGCATGACGATTATTGTAGTACCTTTACCAACCTCACTCTCAACCTCTATATGACCTTGGTGCAAATCCACCAATTCTTTGGTCAGGTTCATACCTATACCTGTGCCCGTTGTGGCAGTATTGCTATTCAACTCATTATTACTACTAAATCGCTCAAAGAGCACACTTCGTTTTTCCAGAGGAATACCTACCCCTTCATCTTGTACGGACAATATCACAAAGCCCGGCTTCTCTTCTATGACGACACGGATGCTTTTGCCGGAAGCCGTAAACTTGAATGCATTGCTCAGTATATTCCACAAAATGGTATCGATACGCGTTCTATCCACCCATACGGTAGTGTCTGCCGCCTTGTTCTCAATAGTGAAGTTGATATGTTTGTCATATGCTTCTTTCTTAAAATTAGCACATGTATCTTCTACCAGTTCGCTCAATACTGTCTGCTGCACTTTGAGTTTCATCTTTTGGTTCTGCACCTTGCGGAACTCCAAGAGTTGGTTAACCATTCGCAACATGCGACGGCTATTACTCAATACTATTTCCAATTGGTTACGTACACTCTGATTGATACGCTCTGTTTGGAGAATATTCTCTACTGGTCCCACTATGAGCGTTAGAGGGGTACGCAACTCATGACTGATATTGGTAAAGAAACGAAACTTGATATCCGTTACTTGTTGCTCTATCTTAATTTTTTGTCTCAGCATGTTATATGTCACTACCACATACATGGCGCCTCCAAAAACGCCCATAAAGACTACTGCATAGAGCAGCACAGCCCACCATTGCAACCATAGCGGTTTGGCTACATAAATCACAAGCTGTCTCTCGTTATTCACCTCTGTACCTTCTCTATTGGTAGAACGCACATGGAAGACATATGTACCATGTCTGAGATTGCTATACACCACTTGTCGCTGGTTTTGCGCCTGTTTCCATTCCTCATCCACGCCGTCCATCTTGTAGAAATAGACTATCTTATCGGCTCCCACATACTCCATAGCTGCGTACTTGATAGTCACATTGCTCTTGTCTTCAACCGAGATAGTGTCCCCCTCTACATTTTGACCCTGCACCTCGCAATGGGTAATAATCATTTGCGGCACATGGGTAGATTTATAATCCTTTGTAATATCAAAAGCACAATAGCCATTGGAATAACCAAACAATATCGTACCATCAGTTGTTCTTACAGCCTCTGCTTCTGTAAAACAGGAATTGTCTTCTCCTGCCAATGCATCGTGATAAACCAATGCTCCTGTTTTTACATTCAACTGAACAATATCGCTCTCTGATACAAACCACAAGTTCTTGCCATCACCCGCCATACTGAGGATTATATCATGAAAAGTCTCCACATGCTCCAATTGCAGACTTTTGGATTGAGGATTTGCCATATACAAACCGCCGCCAAAAGTACCAAACCATATTTTCCCATTACAATAATGGACAGTTCGTATATCAAAACTGGGAATTATCTCTGTTTTTCCATCGGAGATGTTTACGCGCAACACGCCTGTAGTTGTTCCGCACCATAGTGTTTTGCCTACCATTTCGATATCACGCACTTTCATACCGTCGCCTATTATACGAGCCGATTCCCACGCGTTTTTCTCTGCGTTCCAAGGAATAATATTAACACCTCCGCCGTAAGTGGCCACATACAAAGAACCATCGCTTCCCTCTTCTATATCGTATATATCGGAATGGTTAGTCGCGATAGTAACACCGGTAGTCATATTCTTGAGTCCATTACCTTTAGTGCCATACAAAATGCCATGCTTACTATCAAGAGCGCAATACACATTGGTTTGTGATTTAACCAACGGTAACACCCTACCCTCTTGCATCTTGATGAACGCACGCACCTCACCATTCTCTCGCTCATGCGTACGCATATCATATACCGCATATGGCACAGAGTCCATATCAATACATTCCACACCTCCATCGTAGGTAGCTACCCACATATGACCATCCCTATCCACATAAGCAGTATGTATCATATTTGTCAAACCCTTGATAGGATAGATCAACTCATCCTTCTCGTAGTCATAATAACTCCATCCTCCTCCTGTCGGGTTAACCCAAGTGCGCCCCCGATTGTCTTGGAGCAAGAAAAAATGCTTGCGGAGCTGTCCCGCATATTTATTATCCAAAGGAGGCGTAAATCGTTTCCATTGTCCATTACGATAGCGCAGCACACCCTCTGTGTCATCCGCCTGCCAAATGATACCATGCGCATCCACTCGAGTGGACTTGTCTGCATCCGCCATTTTTTGCACCAGTCCCACAGGAAGACTATCATAAGGCTGCCCAGAGATGTTTTTTCTCGCTTTGTCGATCTTAAAATAATGGCCATCATAGGTACTCCACCAAATCTGTTCCGCGTCGTCTTCGTAAATAAAGTTCACACGGTTGTTCACACACATCTCCACACCATTGTTCTTGGCCTTATAAACCTGAAAATTATAACCATCAAAACGGTTTAGTCCATCCCAAGTGCCAAACCACATGTAGCCTTGTTTATCCTGCAGAATAGCCATTACGGTATTTTGACTCATTCCGTCTTTGATAGAATAGTGTTTGACTATATAATTCTCATTGGCACGGACACACAAACTCACCATCAATAAGAAGGTGAGTACTAAAAGTGGCACAATGATGTTCCTTTTCATTGACAGGAGTAGTAATTATATTGTATATTGGGATTGTGCAAGCTGCTGGAGATATTGCCCGTAAGCCGTTTTTATACCCTTACCTAATTTCTCCATTTGCTCGGTGGTAATCCATCCGTTACGCCAAGCTATCTCTTCTATGCAACTCACATAAAATCCTTGTCTATTCTGAATAGTGGCAATGAAATTCCCAGCCTCTAGCAAACTATCGCAGTTACCTGTATCCAACCATGCAAATCCGCGACTAAAAAGCTTTACCTTTAGACTTCCTTCCTGCAAATACATCTTGTTGAGGTCTGTAATTTCATACTCTCCGCGAGCACTCGGTTCTAATACTGCCGCCTTGTCACATACCGTGGAGTCATAGAAATACAATCCAGGTACGGCATAGTTGCTCTTGGGACACTGAGGCTTCTCCTCTAAACTGAGCACATTACCCTCCTTATCAAACTCCACCACACCATATGCACGAGGATCTGCCACCTCATAGCCAAATACACAAGCACCGCCTTGCTCAGTCTCTTTTACCGCGTCCACTAACATGCGACGGAAATGCTGTCCATAGAACATATTGTCACCCAAAATTAAGCACCCAGGTTCGCCATTCAGAAACTCCTTTCCCAATACAAAAGCCTGAGCCAAACCATTAGGAACTAATTGCACTTTATACGAGAACTTCATACCGATAGTACTACCATCGCCTAATAATTCCTCGAACATCGGTAGGTCACGAGGCGTACTGATAATCAATACTTCTCTAATTCCTGCAAGCATCAGTGTTGACAATGGATAATAAATCATTGGCTTATCATAAACTGGCATGATTTGTTTGCTAATAGCCTTACTGAGCGGATACAAACGAGTGGCACTACCGCCTGCTAAAATAATTCCTTTCATATAGATAGATTTTAAAGTTCGAAGATTAACACTCTTTATCAACTAGTATTATATGCTGCGCATATATTGCGTTCGCAAAAGTACTACATTTTTTTTATATGTGCAAATTTTTTATGATAATTTTTCTACATTGCAGCTATTTGTGTATTATTTAAAGCAAAAAAGAAAGGGGAATTTTTATTCCCCCTTTCCATATTAGTGATAGATTGTTTGTTATCAAGTATCGGTTTTAGCGAATCATTACGCCCATTGTGTTGTATATTTTGCCGTCTTTGATAATCATAAGTTGACCATTCACAATGCGCTTTTCTGCACCGAGCGTATTCTCGCTCTTTACCTCTTCTACGCCCAGCGAGATATCTTTCGCTTGACCAAAACCGCCCCTCGAATTGGCAGCGCGTACGATATACTCAGCCTCTGCATCTTCTACCACAATGGTGGTTGCTGTGGTAATCGCTACGAATACAATGCCGTCTGCAGTTTTTTTCTCTACCAAGTAAGCCTCTACGCCACCTATAGCATCCCAAATGAGGTTAGTCCCTGTTAATGTCACACTGGCAGGACCTACCACTTGCTTAGCAGCCGCTTGCGCGTCAGCAGCCCATGCACCTAAGGTGTTCTCTATCGAATAATCTGCTGTCTGCTCTGCTGTCAGAACAGTCTCTGCCTCTTTTGTCAAACTCGCATTACCTGGATCAACAAAAGTTACCACATTGCTTGCAGGCGTGAGTAGTGCGCCTTCTGTGTCGCGAGTATTGTACTCTGCGAAGATTGGCCATGCGTTAGAATTAGCATTCATCAACTTGTGAGTCCAACGAGTAATAGCACCTTCTTTGTTGAACGAGAACTCACCAGCGGAGAAATCTACGGTAGTATTCAAGTATGCACATTTAGGAGTGTTGTTCCAAGCGCGACCCAGACTAACAGTTGGACACTCGCTCTTGATAACACAAGACTCAAATACATAACCTTTGTCAGTCTCTATACCATTATTCGCTGTGATGCAATCCTCACCACCACCTGCAGCTTTGCGCTTCTCACAGAAAAGGAGGTTATTCTTGAAGTAAACACTACCATCACCGCAGATAAAATCTACTGTTCCATGAATCTCGCAATCTTCCATATATTTCACTGCACCTTGAAGGTTGCTGTAATAAGTATCTTGGTAACTCAACATACGCACATTCTTGCAAACAGTCTTAGTACCCTGATCCCACAAGCAAACAGCACGCCCATTGTCGTTCTTATAGTAATCCAACGCATTCTGGAGAGTGAGGTCTTGCAGATAAGTACCTTCTACATTCTTGATGATATGTAAAGTTGCGGTATTATTAATGGACTCCATTTTTACATCAGGCGCATTCTTAATAATCGTACCTTCCATTGACTCACCAATAATAGAGATATTATTGCCAGTAATAGCAGTCAAAACAGTTTCTCCAAGGTCGTACAAACCATTTGGCAAGAAAATCTTTGCATTACCCTTGGAGTTTGCCTCGGTAATTGCCAAGATAAATGCTGCCGCGTCACCTGCTGGTACCATGTAATAACCTGTTGTCTCGTCTTTCTCAACGAAATTCAATACATTGTAGACCACTACTTTGTGGATATATGCTTTATTAGTCATGGTGAAAGTCAGGGTTGTCGCCACACCCGTATAGCGGAAGGATGCGGTAGTACCATCAGAGGTCTCGTTCTTCACTACTGAAGCACGACCTAACTCGGTACCATTAGCATCGGTCAGAACGACATCGCCACTCTCTGAATAGGTACACATAGTCACTACAACCACTGCATTACCTGCAACCTGCACCTTGATAGTACCATTTGCAGCAAAATGCCAACCATGAGTACCATCATGGAAAGAACCACCTGCAATCTCAATGGTCTCATGATCTTCCGGATAATAATTAGCGTCATTCAGCGGATATGTCTGGATGGAACCAACAGTAGCGGTCTCAATAGGAGTAACCAAAGCCTGGATAGTGGTGTTACCATTGATAACATCACCGATTGTCACTTTCTTACCACTAGTGTAATACCATCCGCGGAACTTACAACCTTCTGGTATTGCTGGTAGATTGGCCTCTGTATAAGGAATATCTGTCAAAGTAGCACCTTCATAGGTCTCAACACGACTCAGTTCATTACCGTTTTGGTCTTTGAAGATAATCTCACAAGGAGTGATATCACATGCCTCTGCGAAGAAATAAGGCACATAGGTGTTACCGGCCAAGGTAAAGCTCAACACACAAGCCTCGCCTGTGTAGGTGTAAGTTACATTCTGCGCAAACTTACCAGCTGTCTCACCACAAGAAGCATTATTACTGATAGTAGTAAAGTCTGCTCCGTCTTTTTTTACGGTAATGGCACTACCACTATATTGACACGCACCAATAGTGAACTTTACAGGACCATCTACAGGAACGGTAATAGTACCACCATATATACCATGCTGACCACCATTGTACTTTGTCCCCTCTACCAATACACCCGTTGGCAATGTACCACCCTCAGGCAAGAGAATAGTCATAGGATCCGTGCGAAATTCAAGCTTAAAATCAACAAAAGCACGAGGAACAAACTCCGTAAACTGAATTACCTGCAGTGCTGTTTCTACAGAACCAGAGCGCTTGAGATAGATATTATTCTGCTCAGCAGTCAGCTCAACTTGTACATAGCCATACTCAGTCAATTCAGCTGTAGTAGCGATTAGGGTCTCCGCAGAAGGAGTATCGCCAGACCATGTATATACACTCACTCCTGTAGTTTTACTCCCGTCACGAGGTCCAAAGCCCAATTTTAATGTACCGGCTACAGCTGCCTTTGAAAAGTAAGCAAAACCAGAGCCATTCAATTTAACGCCATACAAACCATTTTTTACGCCTGGACCATCTTTGATAACGGAGCCATAAGTCAATCCGTTGTCTGGATTGCTTGAAGGAGCACCTGTCGAATAATCCCATAACAAGTCATTAGGACCTGCCACTAATGTAATGCTCATTAGAGCAACCACAAAAAAAGAGAAGATTTTTTTCATGACATTTAAAATTAGAGTTAATGATTAAGTAACATGTTCTAGCTGCAAAAATAGCAAAAACTTTTAATATATACAAATAAGTGATAATTTTTCCACAAAAATCGTTATTTTATTTGCATATTTCGTTTTTTTGTTGTACTTTTGTGCTCGAAAGGAAAACACCAAACACTTTTATTAACCTTCTAAATTACCATTGTTATGACAATCTCAATCAATGCTGTGAACTTCGAGATGGCAAAGAAACTTGAAGAATTTATCGAAAAGAAAATGAATCGTTTTGCGAGGCAGCTTAAGGAGGACGACAAAGTAGAGATTCGAATGTCGGTTGTTAAACCGCAAACCAATCTCAATAAAGAGACCAAGATTCGTATAGGCGGGTTGTTTGCAGAAAAAACATCAGACTCTTTTGAAGAAGGAATAGACGCATGCCTCAGCGCATTGGAAACACAATTAGAAAAACGCAAGAACGGATAACTATATTCTAAAAACATAAACAATAAAACAGCAAACCGCCGCCCTTCAAGCGGCGGTGTTTTTGAATTGCTAAACAGCCTATGTTACGCGTATCTTATGCGTATGTTAAACACCCTATTTTGTTAACTTTTCGCGAAAATATTTGCATATATCAAAAAAAAGTTGTACTTTTGCACCCAATTTATATTCGAGGATGGATTTGACTGCTTGCAACCTCGTTAAAAGAATGCTAAAACTTGTGCCGCAAGAACAAACAGTCACTTGTGGCTATTTTTTTAAATCTATTTATAACATGCATTATTTATTTACATCTGAATCAGTGTCTGAAGGTCACCCAGACAAAGTGAGCGACCAAATATCCGATGCCATACTCGATAATATGCTCGCACAAGACCCACATGCCCATGTAGCCTGCGAGACCTTATGTACGACCGGACAAGTCGTCATCGCCGGCGAAGTGAGTTGCAATGGGTGGGTGGACATTCAGAATGTGGTTCGCAAAACGATTGCCGAGATAGGTTACACCCGCTCGGAATATAAGTTCGACGCAGAGAGTTGTGGTATTCTCACCGCACTACATGCCCAATCCCAAGATATCAATATGGGTGTGAGCCGTGCTAATGCAGAGGAGCAAGGTGCGGGCGACCAAGGAATGATGTTCGGCTATGCTACCGACGAAACAGACAACTACATGCCACTAACTCTCGACCTCGCCCACACACTCGTATTCACCCTCGCACGCATACGCAAAGAGGGTGAGAAAATGACATATCTACGTCCTGATAGTAAATCGCAAGTGACCATCGAATACAACGAGAACAACCAACCCGTACGCATCGATACTATTGTTGTTTCCACACAGCACGACGAAGGAGTGACCGCAGAGCAAATAAAAAAAGATATCATTGACATTCTACT
>JAZNQB010000112.1:0-15477 GCA_045589995.1 Paludibacteraceae bacterium | reverse complement strand
ATTCAGATAATGGCTATTCAGGAGCACCCATACTATGGTAGTTTTGGATACCATGTATCGAATTTCTTCGCAGCAAGTAGCCGTTTCGGTACGCCCAACGAACTGAAGGCGCTTATTGACGACGCGCACGGACGAGGGATTCGTGTGATAATGGACCTTGTGCATAGCCATGCGGTGAAGAATGAGTTGGAGGGATTGGGCAATTTTGATGGTACAGGTTATCAGTATTTCCACGATGGTGGTCGTCGCGAGCACCCGGCATGGGATAGTTTGTGCTTCAATTATGGTAAGAACGAGGTGCTGCATTTCCTATTGAGCAACTGTAAGTTCTGGTTGGACGAATATAATTTCGATGGTTTCCGCTTTGATGGCGTCACTTCGATGCTATACAAGAGCCATGGATTGGGTGAGGATTTTAATGGTTATCCCTGTTATTTCACTGGTAATGAGGATGGCGATGCGATTATGTATCTCACTTTAGCCAACAAGCTTATTCATCAAGTGAAGCCCAATGCTATCAGTATAGCCGAAGAGATGAGTGGTATGCCTGGTTTGGCTGCGGCAATAGAAGATGGAGGTATGGGATTTGACTATCGTTTGGCGATGGGTATTCCTGATTTTTGGATTAAGTATATCAAGGAGGTGAAGGATGAGGATTGGAAAGCGGGTCATATCCTTTATGAGATGACGAACCGCCGTGAGGATGAGAAGACGATTAGTTATGCCGAGAGTCACGACCAAGCCTTGGTGGGCGATAAGACGATTATCTTCCGTCTTGTGGACGCGGATATGTATTGGCATTTTGAGCATGGTCATTCCACCTATATGGTGGACCGTGGTATAGCGCTACACAAGATGATTCGTCTCGTTACCGCATCTACTATCAATGGTGGGTATTTGAATTTTATGGGAAATGAGTTTGGTCATCCCGAGTGGATTGATTTCCCGCGTGAGGGTAATGGTTGGAGTCATAAGTACGCACGTCGCCAGTGGGATTTAGTGGATAATGCGGATTATTTCTTCGCAGACCTCAACCGATTCGATGAAGCGATGGTTCATCTACTTCGCGAGCATTTGCAGCCCGTTCAGGATGCGAATGGAGTGCATCTGCCATGGGTGATGAAATGGTGGGATAACGAAGGTGACCAAGTGGTGGCTTATCAGCGTAATGACTTGCTCTTTGTATTCAACTGGAATGGGCAGAAATCGTTCAGCGATTATGGCATGTTGGTACCAGAAGGTAAGTACGAAGTGGTGCTCAACACGGATGATAAGCAGTTCGCAGGTTTTGGTCTCGCGGATGATAGTATAGCGCACCTGACGGAGTATGACGAGTTGTATGCGGAGGATGGCAAGGGATGGTTAAAGATGTATCTTCCTGCGCGTAGCGCGGTGGTGCTGCGAAAAGTGGATTGATAATAGACAGACTGGAAATCTATATACACATAAAGAAAAGGACAGGAAAGAATAAAATAAAAGTCAAAAACATATGAAAAAGCAAGTATTGATTATCTTGGCAGTAACCATCGCGTTGGTTAGCTGTCAAAAAGAAGTGAATGTAAAAGAAGTTTCTACAGCCCTCTACGAACAAATGGAGAGTGACTACGAAGCCGCAGCAACCATAGAAGAGAAAGAGGCTATTGTTGAAGCATGGATAGAAGAAGTATATACTTTATTGGATGAGAATATGGGTGATGAATACACAGACACACTCTTCTCTGGCGTTTCGTATATGTTCACCCAAGAACAAAAACAAACCCTTTTTGCTAAGATGCCTACAGAGATGTTGGAGTCTGAGACGATTGAACCCATGCACAAGACTTTCCTATTAGAGGTAGCCACTTCAGCAGGTAATCCTTATACCGATTTTACAGCGCTGACTCCCGAAGGCAATGAGTTGTCTCTTAGCGAATTGGTGGGCAAAACAGACTATGTGCTCGTAGATTTCTGGGCATCGTGGTGTGGACCTTGCCGCCGACTTATCCCTGTTCTCAAAGAAGTGTATCATTCTCAACCAGCAGGCCGTCTGCAAATACTAAGTTGCAGTTGCGACCACGATGAGGATGCATGGCGTAAGGCATTAGAAGAAGAACAAATGCCTTGGCCACAGATACATGAGAACGAGCAGTATATATGCAATGACAAATATGGTGTGGTGGGTATTCCTACTACTATCTTGATAGATAAAGAAGGAATGATTATCGCACGCAATCCGGATGAGGCTGATTTAGAAGCCATTCTTTGGGAAGAATAAAAGCATTTTCCATTTGGACATTTATTGTTGCACCACTGATACACAATTTCACAAGGAATAAGGAGTCCGGAATTTTAAAAATAGAAAAATAGAAAAAATAAAAAATATATGCGAGTAATTATTCAACCATCGTATGACCTGCTTAGTAAGTGGGCTGCGAATTATGTAGCAAAACGCATCAATGATTTCAAACCCAAAGAGGGTTATCCTTTTGTATTGGGTTTGCCAACAGGTAGTTCCCCATTAGGCATGTACCAAGAATTAATCAATTTATACAAGGATGGTAAGGTCAGTTTCCGTAATGTGGTAACTTTCAACATGGACGAGTATGTCGGTTTACCCGAAGAGCATCCAGAGAGTTACCATAGTTTTATGTGGAATAATTTCTTCAATCACATTGACATCCGTAAAGAAAATGTAAATATTCTCAATGGCAATGCTTCTGACCTGGCAGCCGAGTGTGCCCGTTATGAGACTAAAATAAAGAACTACGGTGGTATTCACCTTTTCCTTGGCGGCATTGGTCCTGATGGACATATCGCTTTCAATGAGCCGGGCTCATCTCTAAGTAGCCGTACCCGAAAGAAAGAGTTAACCACAGACACCATTATTGCTAACAGCCGTTTCTTTGACAATGATGTAAACAAAGTTCCTAAGACCGCTCTTACAGTGGGTGTCGGTACAATTATGGATGCTAAAGAGGTGCTGATTATGGTGAATGGACACAACAAAGCGCGTGCGTTGCAACATGCTATTGAAGAACCAATAAGCCATATGTGGACTATCAGTGCTTTACAAATGCACCAACATGGTATTATTGTATGTGACGAGGCTGCTTGCGAAGAACTAAAATTAGGAACTTATAGGTATTTTTGCGATATAGAGCGTAACAACTTAGACCCAAATACACTACTATAACCAAACACACATTATAATGCTAGAAATATACAATTCATTAACGCGACTCAAAGAAACCTTCAAACCATTACACGAAGGGCATGTGGGCATGTATGTATGCGGTCCTACTGTATATGGCGATGCACATTTGGGACACGCGCGTCCTGCTATCACTTTTGATTTGCTGTATCGCTACTTGCAGCATTTGGGATATAAGGTGCGCTATGTGCGTAATATAACCGATGTGGGACACTTGGAGCATGATGCCGATGAAGGCGAAGATAAGATAGCCAAAAAAGCACGTTTGGAGCAGTTGGAACCCATGGAAGTGGTGCAATACTTCACCAATCGCTATCACCGCGATATGGCAGCGCTCAATGTGTTGCCTCCATCTATCGAACCCCATGCCAGTGGACATATCATTGAGCAGATCGCTTTTGTACAGAATATACTCGATAAAGGCTATGCCTATGTGAGTAATGGATCTGTATATATGGATGTGGAGAAATATGCGAAGGATTATCCATATGGCAAGTTGAGTGGACGTAATCTGAATGATATAGTTACCGAAACACGCGAGTTAGATGGGCAATCAGAGAAAAAGCACAGCTATGATTTCGCACTATGGAAGAAAGCCAGTCCAGAGCACATCATGCATTGGCCCAGTCCATGGAGCGAAGGATTCCCAGGATGGCACATGGAGTGCTCTGCGATGGGTACGAAATACTTAGGGGAACAATTCGATATCCACGGTGGTGGATTAGACCTTATCTTCCCTCACCACGAGGCAGAAATAGCACAGAGTTGTGCAGCCTTAGGTAAAGAGTCCGTTCGCTATTGGATGCATAATAATATGATTACTATCGCAGGTAAGAAGATGGGTAAGAGTTATAATAACTTCATTACCCTTGAGCAGTTCTTTAGTGGCAAACATGAATTGCTGAACAAGCCTTTCGGTCCAATGGTGATTCGGTTCTTCATCCTACAAGCCCATTACCGCTCTACGGTGGATTTCTCATCCGAGGCATTGGAGGCTGCAGAGAGAGGATTGCAGCGTATGCAGGAAGCGTATGCACGACTTATGAAACTGCAAGCTAACACTACTACATCTGTAGATGTGGATGGGTTGCGTGCGCGCTGCCAGGAGGCAATGGATGATGATCTCAATTCACCTTTCGTTATAGCAGCCCTTTTCGATAGTGTACGCGCTATTAATACCGTTGCAGATGGCAAGGGAACTATCAATGAGACGGACCTCAAAGAGCTACGCGAAGTATGGAAAACTTATGCTATCGATATATTAGGCCTGCGTTTGGAAGAACAAGGCGGTGGCGATGAGAAGCTGAAAGCATTCAATGGTGCCATTGACCTGCTATTAGGTATCCGTCTGCAAGCAAAGCAGAATAAAGATTGGGCAACAAGTGATAAAATTCGTAATGAACTGACTGCTCTCGGTTTCCAAATCAAAGACACAAAAGACGGATTTGAATGGAGTATCTAAGGAAGTACAAATCACAAAGGACAAGGATAAGGGCTCTTATCCTTTGTCTTTTATCGGTTGTATTGATAAACTGCGGAGGGGAGAATGCTACAGAGAAAGCACCAGAGATAATAGAAGACAATCTGGTGGCTTATCCCGGGCGTACCTTCAGTTATAAGCATAAGTTCAATGACTTACAGTCTAAACAAATCCAAGCTGCACAATCCATAGGTCTCCCTCGTCCCCCTCGTGACCGTAATGACGCAGCAGCAATGAGAAAGCACTTGACGCTCATTACAACGAATGATAATTATGTAGTGGAAGAACTAACCCACTCTGTGCCGTATTTGGTGCCTGCAGCAAAGCGCGAATTGGATGCGATAGGTGCTGAATGGGCGGATATACTGCAGCGTAATGGATTGCCACATTATCGTTTCTATGTAACGAGTGTATTGCGTACGCAAGAGGGGATCAAGCGATTGCAAAAGAGTGGGAATGTAAACAGTGTGTCTAAGTCATGCCACTGCTATGGCACCACTTTTGACCTCGCGTATATGCGTTATGATAAGGTAACGCGCACGCGCGATTATATGACAGAAGATAACCTCAAATTGGTTTTAGGGCAAGTACTGCTCAATCACCAGCGAGCAGGTAAGATATATGTAAAATACGAATGGAAGCAGAGCTGCTTCCATGTGACGGTAAGAGAGTGATTATAGATGTCTTCTCTCGCGGACGATGAATAGCGCTTCTTCTCGGATATCGAGGGGGAGCGCTATATTTCTAAGTTGCATGCTTCGGCACCATCCAGGCACATCGCGCTCTTGTAATGTGGTGAATACATGCTGTATGGCTGCCACTTGTTCGGGCGTGTATTGCTCAGGGTCAATACCTGCCAGCGCATCTAACTCTTCATCATCGTAATAGACAATCTCTGCATTGGTTTGCAGCAATGTCTCTCGTTCGCATACGAGGTGCTCACCACAGCAGCCGTCATCAGGTGCGTTGGTTTCGGGCGTGGTTTCGCCCGCCAATGCCTGTCTTTGGCGTTGGCGCTCACGAACCTCATAGAGGATAGCAATGAGGATACCTAATGCTATGAATAGAATTAATGGTATCATTCGTCCGCTTCTACTCTATCTTCTTCTACAACGAGATTGTCAATGATAAATGATTGACGCTCGGTGGTATTCTTACCCATATAGAAGGCAAGCAACTCATGCACCGAGTCTTCTTTGCGCAGTTTGACCTGATCCAAGCGAATCTCCTTACCAATAAATCCTTTGAACTCGTCAGGTGATATTTCTCCGAGACCCTTAAATCGTGTTATCTCAGGGTTTTTAATCTCATTAATGGCCTGCAAGCGCTCCTCTTCGGAATAGCAATAGCGTATCTGATTCTTGTCTTTGACGCGGAAGAGTGGCGTTTGGAGTATATAAACATGCCCTTTCTTAACGAGGTCAGGGAAGAACTGCAGGAAGAAAGTGAGTATCAGTAAGCGGATATGCATACCATCCACATCGGCATCGGTAGCGATAATCACTTTATTATAGCGCAGTTCGTCCAATCCATCTTCTATATTGAGTGCCGATTGGAGGCAATTGAATTCTTCATTCTCATACACCACCGATTTGCTCAGTCCGTATGAGTTAAGCGGTTTACCTCGCAACGAGAAAACAGCCTGCGTACGGACATCGCGGCTCTTGGTGATAGAACCTGAAGCGGATAAACCCTCGGTGATGAAGATAGAGGAATCTAAGCGCAGATCATCGTCTGCATCTTTGGCTGATTTGACGGGTTTGGAGTCATTGAGGTGAATCTGACAATCGCGCAATTTGGGATTATTGACGAGGTTCTTCTTCGCCCGCTCGCGTGCTGCTTTGGTGACACCAGCAATAGCTTTGCGTTCCTTCTCGCTATCTTGTATCTTCTGCAACATGACCTCTGTAATCTCAGGGTGCTTGTGTAGAAAATTATCAAGTTGCTGCTTGACGAAATCATTGACAAACTTATTAACGCTCAGTCCGCCAGTGGGTGACATGTCTTTTGAACCTAACTTTACTTTGGTTTGGCTCTCGAAGACTGGTTCCTCTACATTGATAGCAATAGCACCTACCACGCCGTTGCGGATATCTGCTAACTCCTGATTCTTATTAAAGAACTCCTTGATAGTGCGTCCGATAGCCTCTCTATATGCGGCTTGGTGTGTACCACCTTGGATAGTATGCTGACCATTGACAAAAGAGAAATACTCATCACTATTTTGGTCCGTATGTGTGAGGGCTATTTCTATATCCTCACCTTTTATATGAATAATCGGATAGAGCGGTTCAACAGTCATGTTCTCCGTCAGCAAATCTAACAAACCATTCTTAGAGTTGTATTTCCTGCCGTTAAAAACCAATGTGAGACCAGTATTAAGGTACGCGTAGTTACGAAGCAATTCTTCTATATAATCATCGCGGAAACGATAGTTCTCAAATAAACCTTTGCTATTATCGGGAACAAACTCAATGATAGTTCCCCTTTTCTCAGGACCATTATAATCTTGTATCCCTGTATCTGATGTCAGTTTACCCTGTGCAAACTCCACTTTACGCATTTTGTCTTCTCTAAAAGACTGCACAGAGAAATACGATGATAAAGCATTCACTGCTTTTGCGCCTACACCATTCAATCCAACAGACTTCTTGAAGGCTTTGCTATCATACTTACCTCCTGTATTAAGCATTGACACCACATCCACCAATTTGCCCAATGGGATACCGCGACCATAGTCACGCACACGTACACGACCATCTTGTACATCAACCTCAATGATCTTGCCTTCTCCCATGCGGAACTCATCTATGGAGTTATCAATACTCTCTTTGATGAGCACATAGATACCATCGTCGGAGTGCGAACCATCACCCAGTTTACCGATGTACATACCCGGTCTGCGACGGATATGCTCCATATCATCCAAGTGGATAATATTCTCATCTCCGTATGCTACAGGCTGTATTTGCTCTTTATCTATTTCTTCCATATCATTTGGTCTTCTGCCAATGCAAAAGTACGATAAAAATCCCACATACCCAAATATATACAGGATTTTATTCTACTTATACAATGTGTCTATATTGTTTTTCAATTGCTCCACACTACTTGCTCCTACTAATACCGAAGTGACCCCTGCCTGCTCGAGAACCCATGTCAATGCCTCTTGTGCAATAGAGCGTCCGTTAGTTTGTGCTTTCGTTTGTAGCTGCTGCAGGTAATCTAACAATTGTGTCGTTCTTCTTTCTGATTTGAGGAAATGCTCTTTTGCCATACGCGAGTCAGCCGGTATGCCATTTAGATAACGATCTGTCAGCAATCCTTGGGCTAATGGTGAATAAGCGATAAAACCTACGCCCTCCTGATGACAAAAATCCAATATTCCCTCTTCTATCGGTTCTCTATCCAACATATTAAGCCTTCCCTGATAGATGAGCAAAGGAGTGTCATGCTCTTTGAGGTATGTTGCAGCTTGTTTGAGCGGTTCTAACGGCCAATTGGATATACCCACATATAAAGCTTTTCCCACTTTGACAATATCCACTAAAGCCTGCAGTGTTTCCTCTATAGGTGTATTAGGGTCAAATCGATGAGAATAAAACAGATCCACATAATCCAAGTTCATACGCTTGAGTGATTGGTCTATACTTGACATAAGGTATTTGCGGCTACCCCATTCACCATAAGGCCCTTCCCACATATAATATCCAGCCTTGCTGGAGATGAAGAGTTCATCCCTATAAGGAGCAAAATCATCCTTCATCAACTTTCCCATCGTCTCTTCCGCTGAGCCAGCAGGAGGGCCATAGTTGTTGGCTAAGTCGAAATGGGTAATACCATGATCAAAAGCATAGTGCGTAATAGCCCGACTACGCTCATAAGGGTCTATTCCGCCAAAATTATGCCAAAATCCCAAACTTACTTTAGGCAGCAAGACTCCACTCTTACCGCAACGAAGATATAGATTTTGCGAATCCGCGTAGCGTTTCTCTGATGCCAGATACATAACAACAAGTTGTATTTATTTTTTTTCGATAGCTTCCGTAATAGAATTAGCAATAAAAGCCATTTCTCCAGCCGGTAAATCCAGTTTAGGGTTAGAGAAAAGCATATCTTTCTCAGTATTCATTGGCACTAAATGAATATGTACATGGTTAACCTCCATGCCCATCACCGCGACCCCCACTCGTTTACAACCAGTAGCGGCTTTTATACCACGAGCCACTTTCTTGGCAAAAAGGATAAGCGATTGTAACTTATCATCCGCCAAATCAAAGATATAATCCTCTTCTGGTTCTGATAATTTAGGCACAACCAAAGTATGCCCTTTTACTAATGGGTGAATATCCAAAAAAGCGTAGTTCTTATCGTCTTCCGCTACCTTATAACTCGGTATCTCTCCTTTTATAATTTTAGTAAAAAGAGTCATAGGTTTTGTGTTTTAAGAAGTATTATTAGATGCTTATTTCAAGGATCTCCAGTTTGAGCAATCCTGCCGGTACTTGTACTTCTACTATATCGCCCACTTTCTTACCCATCAGTCCCTTTGCGATAGGTGTTGTCACTGCGATTTTTCCCGCCAGGGAGTCGGCATCAGACTCCGTTACAAGTTGGTAAGTTTTTTCTTTACCGGTATTACTCATGCGCACACGCACTTTGGTAAGAATCTGCACCTCATCTGTTCTGATATCCGCTACATCCAATACTCTTGCCTCCATCAGTCGATGTTTGATTTCAGCTATCTTACTCTCAAGTACACCCTGCTCTTCTTTTGCGGCATCATACTCCGCATTCTCACTTAAATCACCTTTGTCACGTGCCTCCGCTATCGCAGCTATCACACGCGGACGCTCCACAGTTTCCAATACTTGGAGCTCATCTTTTAATTTCTGTAGACCTTCTTCGGTCATATACATTACTGCCATAAATAATATAGTGTTTTAATATTTTCTATTTAGTATCTCGTTCGCAATGATTGCCTTGCGTATCTCGTCCATATCCGTCATATCCGGAATATGATTATTCTTCTGTGTTTTGTCCTCTTTCATATCTTCTAATGTATTAACAAATCCCCATAAGACCTGTTAAAATAAACTTTGTCTAAAAAACAATGGTCTTTGGACACTATTCTTTTTTGACTTTGTCTAAAAAACAATAGGAAACTTCCCAGCCTCCTATTGCCATTAAACCTAAACCTTAACTATGAAAATTTATTTGTTTTCGGTGCAAAAGTACTGCTTTTATTTGGAATAGCCAAATTTTTTAGTTAAAAAATGCACTTTTTGTCTATTTTTCAACAATTTTGCCTCTTAAAGTGGCTGCAGAAGCCTCTAAAATATGAACATTTACCAAATCTCCCACTTTTTGGTCAGTTCTCGGGAAGACCACAGTTTTATACTGTGAAGTTCGTCCATACATATCTTCCTTGCTTCTTTTGGAGAATCCCTCCACCAACACTTCTACTGTTTTTCCTATCTCACGTTGATTAGATGCAAGTGATAGTTGGTTTTGCAATGCTATTATTTCATTCAGTCTTCTTACCTTTTCTTCATCTGAAATATTATCCGGCAGATGCTTATGGGCATAAGTGCCTGGGCGCTCAGAATATTTGAACATAAATGCTGTATCAAATCCCACTTCCTGCATCAAGCTTAGTGTTTGCTGGTGATCTTCTATTGTTTCATCATGGAAGCCACAAAAGACATCAGTACCTATGGCTGCATCTGGTAAGATATGTCGTATGGCAGCTATACGATCCAAATACCACTCCCGCGTATATTTACGATTCATGAGTTTAAGTATTTTGTTAGAACCGGACTGGACTGCCAAATGAATAAACTTACACAGATTATGATGTCTGCTGATTGCCTCAAGTGTACGATCAGACATATCTTTGGGATGACTGGTGGTGAAGCGTATGCGCATATTAGGTACTGCTTCTGCCACTATCTCTAACAAATCTGCAAAATCAACTACTGTTCCATCTTCTTTTTGGTAGCGGTATGAATTTACATTTTGTCCTAACAGCGTAGCTTCTTTATATCCTCTTGCTTGTAAGTCATACAATTCATTGAGAATAGAGTCCACATCTCTGCTTCTTTCTCGTCCACGCGTATATGGGACAACACAATAGGAGCAGAAGTTATTGCACCCGCGCATGATACTCACAAAACCGCTTATTGACCTTCCTATTCGTGCAGGTATAATATGTCTGTATGTCTCCGTGGTGCTTAAATGCACATTGAGAGCTTTGTGTCCCTGCTCACACTGTGCTAACAAATTGGGTATATCCATATATGAGTCCGGTCCCGCCACAAAATCCACTCCATGTTCTTTAATCAAGGTCTCACCTAAACGCTCTGCCATACATCCAATTACACCTATAATAATCTTTCGCCCTGCTTTCACCACTTCCGAATGGCTCTGTATGGATTTGGCATTCAATTCTCGCAATCGAGCTGATACTTTTTGCTCGGCATTATCTCTAATAGAACAAGTATTAAGGATAATAATATCCGCTTGCTCCCATTTATCAGTTATCTGCGCATCTGTCGTCTGCATGATAGCAGCCACTACCTCGCTATCTGCCACATTCATCTGGCAGCCATAAGTCTCTATGTAGAATTTCTTCGTCATTATTGTTTATTATTCTCGTGCTATTAGATTTACTCAAAAAGTGAGATAATTATCCTTTTTTATATAAATTCCTGCAATTTATTTGCGTATATAAAAAAAATGTAGTACTTTTGCAGTCGATTTTGATACGAGTTGAAATCATTCGGGGAATGGCGCAGCCCGGTAGCGCAACGGTCTGGGGGACCGGAGGTCGCGTGTTCGAATCACGTTTCCCCGACAAAGAGTCATCTGCGATGGCTCTTTTTTTTTACGGGGTGATTCTCCACGCTCGCGTATTCTTATCTAACCAATGGTATATTTATTTCTGCAACCGGCATTATTTCTATATCTTTTAATACTTGCTGCATGTCGCTATTCTTACGGACAAGTCCTATCCACCAATCCGCTTCATCCATATTTTGGAAACCACCCACTCTTAATGCGCTACCTTTTCCTAATACCGGCATTTTCTGAAGGTCAAAATCACGAATTAAGAACTGAGAGAAATTGAACAATGCCACTTCATATAGCAGTTCATTCAATGCTTCTTCCTCTGTAGTTGTCATACGAAGTAGTACTACACTCGGTTGTTTTCTATCTTCGCTCCATTGCTGTGTTTCCGATATTGTATCTGTTTCTGCCGTCTCTACTTGTCCGCGCATTTGAGCAAGTGATCCTGCTTCTCCTCCCTGTTGGCTCTCCATGCCTTGCCCCATCATGGCAAGCATATCTTTTGCCATTGCTCCCATCTCCGTACCAGCATGCTTATCAACTATATTTCTTAACTCTGCTATGAAAGACTCTTGTCCTTCCGTTCTGGCAACCGAAACAGCATTTAAGAATAGGAATCTTGGCATGAGCGGCGTTAACGGATATTCGCGCTCTGCATATTGCTTATTGGATTTTACTTGGTCATAATTGCCTCGCATATAAGCCTCATAAGTTTGTGCATATAGTGAGTCTTGCTCTTGTGCCATACGCTTAAGTTTGTCGAAATAATCGGGTTGACTCACTATCTGCGCCTGAGCAGTCTGCGGATAATAGCGCATTATCTTCTCCCTCCATATTTGAACTTGGGATGACTGATTATGCCGTAAGGCAAATAGATAATAACTATAATAGGGCTCTAATAAAGCGGCATGCCCTGCATGGCGTTTCTCTAACTGCTCCATCGCATCCATTGCCAAAAGGTGATCTTCCACTTTATCACGATAAATATATACCAATGCAATCATTGCATCTCTCCATAAACTATCACACACAGCTAAGTCCTGAGGAGTGCGTGGTATTTGCTGGAGGTAGTATTCAGGTTTGTGGATATCGGTTTCGTAGGTAGGGGTGAGGGTGGTGGAGTCGTTGGTTGGGATAGAGTCCAATCCATTATTTTCATCGTCATCCATATCGGAGTCGGTGAATGATGCCACTACTTGCTTATTCTGTCTTCTCCAGTTATCCTCCAGTGTTCTATTTCCCCATCTGCGTTTCCATTCTTGTTGACCTTGTTTAAGTAATTGCTGATTGTAGAAATACCATTCGCCCTTTTGCATATTTCCTCCACCCAACATATTAGCCGTATTAACACTTCTTGGTCCTTCATCACGTGCTAATTCTCGAGCCAACTGCGCCTGCTGTATAGAATCATTTTTCTCTTGCTCTATCAAATTAACTATTATCTTCTCTACTATCTTCTTCTGTTCTTCTTCTGTCATCGTACTGAGTCTCTGCAACGAGTCCTGCAGTTGCACTTGGGTATAATGCACAATCAACTCATCCAACACTTCAGAACGCCTTTGTACTGCGATATAGTGTTCATGCTCCGGCGTGATGATGGTCAACGCCTCTCTGTAACAAGGTTGTGCCTGAATATAATTTTTCTGCTTGTAATAGATATCTCCTGCACATAAAAGGATAGCTGCTTTATCATAGCCCGCTTGCGTAGATTCGGCTATTGCTTTCTGGTACATTTTCAATGCCTCAACCGTGTCGGCTTGAGTAAGGTATATATTTCCCATTGCGCCGTATATTCTATCCAATTTATCTTTGTATTTGCTCTGTTTAGTCATAGCCCGCAATTGGCGCAATGAGCTTTTCCCCTCCAATTCCGCGATACGGATACGTGCACTAAAATCCATCTCTACTGGCGGTGTCATTCGTATCACTGCCTCGTAAGCATTGATAGCTTCTTTCTTTTGTCCGTTCAGTTCATATAATTGTCCCAACACATAGGAGAAACGTGGTCTGTATATTTTGCGTTTCTCGTAGGGTATTGCTATCTTCACGAAGGGTATAGCGGCATTGTATTGCTCTGCATGTAGAAGCACATCCGCTTTGACAGCCGAATAAAGGCGCGCATGTTTCTTGCTGAGGGCATCAGGTTGGATACGATTAAGCATATCTTCTGCCTCGTATTGCCATCCCATCTCTGCATATGCGCGCGCTACCCATAGTTGGCACTGAGCCACCATGTCGGCATCATTCTCATACTCACGGATAATATAATTCATGGTGCTGACCGCACCTAAGAAATCTCCTTTATGAAACTCCGCTTGTCCCAAACGGAGCCATGCCAACTTCATATTGGCATTAAACTCTTTGGATTGAAGCCATAATTTATACTTAGGGTCATTAGCTTTTTTGGGATCTCGTTTAGGTTTAGCTTTAATAGAATGTAATTTGATACATTTACGGCATTTCTCTATTGTCTTATCCATTTGTGCCGCACTTGCCTCGGCTGCCTTATGATTGCTTACTGGATATAGATAGAGAACACGGCTATAATCATCCTCATGGGCATCGCGTATTTGCTTGAGTCCTTCCTCATATGCCGTATTGCCATTATATAGAATATTGTATTTAACTTTTGTTTGATGGAAAGAGCGTGTAGCCCATGTATTTTTCTGCGTGGAGCATCCGGTTGCGGTTAATACCACAACCAACGCCATGTATGCTATGTAGCCATATTGTCTGCTCACAGATAAGTAATATTTGTTATTTCAACCCTTTAACATGGCTTTGCGCTGCCACAAATTCTTTTAGATAAAATGGCTCAAAGTATGCTAAATCTGCTCCTTGTATGCGTATTGTGCTTTGTTCTGCCAACTTACCCATATATTGTGCCTGAGGGTATATATCCGGCATATGATGCCAATTGGGAGAAAGTATAACTTTAGTGCATTTCTCTGCCCCATCTCCGAAATAGACCACATCTTGTGCAGAGCATGTATCAAAGAGCTGGTCCACGATGACTGCTTTCACTTCGGTTTGTGGTTGGAGCGAAGCATCATAGAGGGCAGTATAAACCTCCATTCGTCTGGCATCTATCATCGGGCACAATAATGCTTTCGATTCTTTGATCTGCGCTTGTGCTGCAGCAGATAAAACTTGCAAGGTAGGAAGAGGTATCAGAGGCACATTCAAGCCATAGCATATACCTTTGGCTGTGCTAATACCAATACGCAGTCCTGTATAACTGCCAGGTCCTTCACTTACCGCCACAGCATCTATGGTCCATACCTTTTCTTTTGCCCATTGTAATAGATGCTCTATATAACGAGGTAGCAACCTGGCATGGTTGCTACCCTCAAGGCATATACATTGCTCTGCCGGCATGCCATCCTTATAGATGGCAGCCGAACAGATTGATGTACTCGTTTCGATACATAGTATCGTCATATTCGTTACTAATCAAATTTGGTTTATTACTTCTTGTAGAAGTTGAAATGGTAAGCCAATTTGATACCAGCATCGAAGTAACCCAATTTCTCTGCATAGGTGCTTGTTGCAGAAAGGATATCCACATTAGCCACACCTGTTGAAGAAGGAGGAGTTACATTCATGAGTGATTTGTTTATACCCTCGTTCTTGAAGGAATTGAAAACACTATAGTTTGCAAATGCACCCAAACCGAGTGAATGACCATTTTGGAATTTCCACTCATAACCAATTTCTGCGGTAAGCATTATATTGATTTTGAATTGTGCACCATTGTCAGTACCTTTAGTATTCAATTGATTGTCTTGAACGAGACCTGTTACCACCTCATTGGATACATTCACACCTTCTGTAGGGAAGTATGCATTGATATCTGGGTTTTGGATGTTCTGCTTATATGGGGTATAAACAGGAATCATGAACTTAGGACCGATATTGAAGAACAGTCCATTATCATGTATCAATGAGAACATGAGTG
>JAZNQB010000111.1:0-5309 GCA_045589995.1 Paludibacteraceae bacterium | reverse complement strand
CACTGGAAGAAAAAGTGCAATTGCTTGTCGGAACATGCAAGGATTGGAACCTTGTCCCACCAGCAGCACCTAATACCATCCATCGCGATCCACCTCCCGCTGACTATTGGGAAACATACCAAGGCAATACCGCCACTATGAAAGGAAAAGTGAGCGGAGCAGCTGGCGTCAGTTATGCAATCCCACGACTTGGAATTCCATCTGTCGTACTCGCAGATGGACCCGTGGGAGTGAGAATAGATAGCGCATGCACTGCTTTTCCTTCTACTGCATTACTCGCCGCTACACGAGATACTGACCTCATTCAGCAAGTGGGACAAGCTATCGCAGAAGAAATGCTCTATTACGGCGTGGATATTCTATTGGCACCGGGAGTGAATATAATGCGAAATCCACTATGCGGACGAAACTACGAATATATGTCCTCCGACCCATACATTGCAGGAACAATGGCGGCGGCATTCGTCAAGGGTGTACAGTCTAAAGGAGTAGGAGCATGCGTCAAGCATTTCGCAGTTAATAACCAAGAGACATTCAGAAATGGCATCGATGTGCAGTTACCAGATACACTGCTTCGAGAACTCTATCTCAAACCTTTTGAGATAATCGTTAAGCAAGCACAACCATGGACCATCATGAGCGCATATAATAAAATAAATGGAGTATATGCCTCTGAAAATACCTATACACTCACAGATATACTCCGTGGTGAATGGCAGTTTGATGGATTTGTGATGACTGACTGGTGGGCTGAAGAAGACCCTATACGCATGCAAATAGCAGGAAACGATATGCTCATGCCTGGTACACAATTGCAAATAGATACCCTCATCGCTGCTGTTAAGGATGGACGATTGGATGAGAAAATACTCGACCGAAACCTACTCAATATACTCCGTATCATTAAGCGTACTCCTTCCTTCCGCAAGCAAGCAGGGCAAACAATCCCTACTTATGACAAAGACTCCCTGCTCGCAGCGCACGCACAGTTGGCAAGGGAAGTGGCTGCCAAAGGAATGGTACTCCTCAAAAACGATTATACATTGCCTTTGAGAAATCGTATGCGCTCCTCTATCGCCTTATTGGGCAAAGGTTCATACGATACCTATGTGGGAGGTACAGGTTCAGGATGCGTCACCAGACCATACAAAATCGTACTCAGCGATGCACTCACACAAGCAGGATACATGCTCGATACAGCACTCCAAAACCAATACACTCAGCATATCAATCACTCACGCTCTGTGCAGCCTGCTGAGTCAGCATGGTATATGCCATACATAAGCGAACTGACATATACACCCGCACAACTCAATCAAATGGCAGCCATTAACGATATGGCTATACTAACCATTCAGCGCATGGCGGGTGAAGGAGGAGATAGACAACTCATCAAAGGCGATTATTACCTTACAGAGGAAGAAGAGAATTTAATCATCAATACTTCACAGGCATTCCATAAGCAGGGTAAAAAACTAATCCTTGTCCTCAATATTGGTTCGCCTATTGAATTGACCAATATAGTGGATTATGCGGATGCTATCCTATTGGCTTGGTTGCCGGGACAAGAAGCAGGAAATGCCATCGTAGATGTCCTCACAGGCGTCACACTGCCAATGGGCAAATTGCCAATGCCTTTCTTCTACGATTATCAAGATGTACCAAGTGCAACCAATTTCCCACTGTCAGATGGAGATCCAAGCAAAGTATGCTATCGTGAAGGAATGAATCAACCCCAAAGAACATTGTATCCACTCGGATACGGCCTCACCTATCCATAAATCCAACATCTAACATCTAACATCCAACATCCAATACATAATGAACCTCCTCGTATCTATATTACTTACAGTCACTTCTACTTTCTATCCTCAGTCAGCTACTTGGCTGGAGAAAGCAGAAAGTATGAAACCGCAGTTGCACCACACTACTTGTGTCCCAGTGCGAATGGTAACACCCGAGCAAGATAGCAATGCATTCCAAGGATGGAAATTCGTGGAAGCAGATATCACTCCGCAGCAAATCTACCAGCGACCATTGGAGCAAGGACAAGTCTTTACATTCGATTTTGGGCGCCATATGGTCGGATACCTCACTATCAATACAAAGACCCTGCGCCGATGCCAAGATGCACCTATCCGACTCAAACTATTCATGGGTGAGCTGCCTGCCGAACTCAATACTCCGCTCGAACCATGGAAAGCATGGCTCAGTAGAGCATGGATGCAAGAGGAAACAATCAATATCCTACAGACTGACAAAGCCATCACTATCCCACGCCGAATGGCAGGAAGATACCTTAAGGTGGAAGTGATAGGCACCTCCATGGATTTCGATTGTGCACTCTCACAAGTGTCGTTCGATGCAGTCAGTAGCGCAGGAGAAGACCTATGCACCACTACTACTTCACATCCGCTCATGGATTCAATCCGTACCGTCAGTGTAGAGACACTCCGCGAGTGTATGCAGACCGTCTATGAAGATGGACCTAAACGAGACCAACGATTATGGGCGGGTGACCTTTATTTGCAAGCCATGGCGAATAGGTACTCATTCCGTAATTTCGAACTCACCAAACGCTGCTTATACCTCTTCGCGGCTCTCGCAGATGAAAAGGGAGTAATCATCAGTAATATATTTGAAAAACCCACACCCCATCCACAAATCGGCTCATACATGCTCACCTATGCCCTCATATGGAATTCCACCCTGCTGGAATATCTCATCGATACAGAGGATTATGAGACGGCTAACGAACTGTGGCCTGTGGCAAAAAGACAAATAGAAGATGCACTCACCTATGTGGGCGAAGATTATATATTCGATATCAATAAACGCGATGTGTGGATCTTCTTTGACTGGAGAGACGGACTCGATGTGGCTACACCCATGCAGATGGCTACTATCTTTGCACTCAAGCAAACTTATCAACTCGCTACCATGATTGGCAAGCAAGCCGAAGTGGCGCAATACCCCAAAATAGCAGCACAAATGACCAAAGCTGCTACCAAACATATGTATGATACCAAGCAAGGAGTATTTGTTAGCGGACCAGATAAACAAGTGTCTGTCTTGAGCCAGACATGGGCTATCAAAGCAGAAGTAATCAAAGGTAAAAAGGCACAAAAAGCACTCACCACAGTGCTCGCAAATCCGCAAACAGTCATGCCGGGCACACCTTATGCTACCCATTATCTCATCGAAGCGTTGATAATGGCAGGCATGAATGAACAAGCCCAAAATTACCTATTGGAGTACTGGGGAGGAATGGTTAGAAAAGGAGCTGATACTTTCTGGGAAGCATATGACCCAACCAATGATTTCATATCCCCATATGACTTCACTCCGGTCAACTCTGCATGCCATGCGTGGTCATGCACACCCGTCTATTTCATAGGCAAATACCCACAAATATTCAAATAAATGTTCACCAAAGGGTGACATGATAAATAACCCTTATTATTAACTAAAATCATTATTACAATGAAAAAATCTATCTTTTTAGTTCTTGCCTTAGTTATGACAGGCATGATGTACGCAGAGCGCTATTATGTGATGGGTGATGACCGCTCCATCCCATTAACAGCTAACACCACTATCATGGAGAACACCGACCTGATGCTCTGGATCCGTGACTGGGGAGATCAATCAATGACTTGCTCACTTGAGACAAGTGCTGATGCAGGACCTTCTGGTTATAGCTACATGACCTTCATGTGCCACCCAGATAACTCTGGCGCACCAGCTGCTGGTTATTACGGAGCTACATGGGCTGTTAAAAGCGCATTGGACCTAACAGCTATCACCGAGGATTGGAAAATGGTTATCGTTTGTAAAACAGATGTGCCTTTCTGGACACTCGCTGTTGTAGATGATACCAAATGCAACTTGGACCTCGCTGCTCTGGTGACCACCAAGGACAACCAAACATGGCAAACAATCGAGATCCCAATGTATGACATCTTTGACAAAGGTATCTCTTTCGCAGAACCATTGACCACAGGTTATCTCTTTAACTTGCTTACCAATGACAATACAGCTACTACACAACTCTGTATTGACGCTTGGTACTTCACAGATGGCAATGATACCGAAGGTATCGAGGATATCGAGAATAGCGTAAAAGCTGCTAAAACCATCGAGAATGGACAAATAGTAATCCTCAAGAATGGTGTGAAATTTAATGTTTTAGGTACAAAATTATAATATCGTTGCCGCAAGGCACACAGCCGGTGGTTGCTGGTAACAACCACCGGTCTCTAATAAATCAATTAAACAATGAATCGCAAATCAATCACACTAACCCTTTTCGCTGCCTTGCTCATCGCTGGCACCATCAATGCAGAACAACCACGCAGTTTCAAACGCGGTGCTGGAACCAATAACATGGGCTATAGAGCCAATTATGAAGTGCTCAACCCTGGACTCAGTTGGTTCTATAACTGGACCTTCACCGCACCTAATCTTGTAAAAGACGATTGGGAAAACCTAAACATGGATTATATCCCTATGATTTGGGGTGGTGGAATTGATAAAGTGGATGGACAAAACAAACTGCGTGAATACCTACGCCAGCATCCGTCTATCAAATACCTCTTGGGCTTTAACGAACCCAACTTCACTTCTCAATCACGCATGACGCCACAATATGCTGCTTCACAATGGAAATACATGGAGCAGATAGCCGATGAGTTTGGACTCATACTCGTCGGACCGGCACTGAACTATGCCCCTGCAGGCGGCGCTGTGCGCGATGAGGAAACCAATCGCGAATATACCAATCCTTTTGACTGGTACGATCGGTTCTTCCAATTATGCCCCGATTGTAGAGTGGACCACATCGCGATCCACCTCTATATGCCTGCCGGAGCAATGAAAGGCGTCATCGACCAACTATGGGAGAAATACAAAAGATCTATATGGCTCACAGAATTCAACTATAATGATGGCACTTCTTCTGCTACACCCGAAGACCATATCAAATTCCTGACTACCGAACTCGAAATGCTCGAGAAGCACCCGCATGTCTTCCGCTATGCATGGTTCATGACCTATAGCCGCGTATGGCAAATCAACTTACTCGACCTCGGCGAAGGAATACTCACCGACCTTGGAAAGGTATATGTCAATATGTCCTCTTTCGACTCTACCTATTATCACCAAGTGGGTGAGAAAATACCGGCAGCGCATTACCAAAATGCCAAATCACTCACCCTCCGCCCTTCTACAGATGATACCAATACTATCATGCTCAAAGATATGTCCACTGGCTCATGGGCGGAGTACCTCGTGGAAATACCGGCAGACGG
>JAZNQB010000110.1:0-4434 GCA_045589995.1 Paludibacteraceae bacterium | reverse complement strand
AGATTACGCTCCGGGCGCGTAGCCCACAGGCGCAGCGACTACAATAGGCACATAGCAGACGACCAGTGTTTATCTGGGTTTATTTACCATTACTATCATCCGCCGTGTTTTTGATTACAAAAAAATGTTTTTTATATTTTTATATTGTTTTCTCTGTTTTTGTTAACAATAACCAAAAAAATGCATTTTTATTTGCGTATGTAAAATAAAAGTTGTAACTTTGGCGCGAAAATAATGAAAGCTAACTAAATAACAAGCAATATGAAAATTAAATTCTTAACCTTATTCACAGTATTGGTGGCGGCAAGTGTGTCGTTAGCCACTATGGCTCAGGAACCAGTTCTTATCCTTGTAGAAGAGGATGGTAATGATGTACAACCATCACAAGAGTCATCTTTCTCTTTCCCACAAGAAGAAACGACCACAACTACCACAACTGAACCAACAACTTCTTTCGACTCAGGTTTTACGCCAGTAGAGGAAGAAGTACTTACCCTTACTTTTGAAGATGAAGACGCATCTGCTGCAAAGGCGGCCGAAGAAGCCCGCCGTGCCGAGGAAGCTCGTCTTGCTGAAGAGGCTCGCTTAGCAGAAGAAGCACGCCTCGCCGAAGAGGCTCGCTTAGCAGAGGAAGCTCGTCTTGCTGAGGAAGCCCGCCGTGCAGAGGAAGCTCGCCTCGCTGAAGAGGCACGCCTCGCTGAGGAAAGAGCAGCTGAGGAAGCGCGCTTAGCCGAGGAAGCACGCCGTGCCGAGGAAGCTCGTCTTGCAGAAGAAGCCCGCCTTGCAGAAGAAGCACGCTTAGCCGAAGAAGCACGCTTAGCCGAAGAAGCTCGTCTTGCAGAAGAAGCACGTCTTGCAGAAGAAGCAGCGGAGGAAACTACTATAGAACCAGTAGCACAAACACCGCAACAAGCACCGGCACAGACAGAACAAGCAGAACCTGCTCCAAAACAGATACCAGTGCAAGCAACGGAGCCATCTCAAGAACAGGCACCTGCTCAAGCAACGGAACCAGCTCAAGCACCAGAACAAGAGCAAACAGTAGTAGAGCAACCATTGACAGAAGAGCAGAAATTAGCAGAACGCATCGCAGCAGCGGAAGCAGCTGAGGCACGCGCATTGGAGGCTGCAGCAAAAGCAGAAGAAGCAGCGAAGAAAGCTGCTGAAGAAAGAGCAAAGATAGAAGCATTGCAGAATGCACAAGGAATGCCTGCACAGACAAACGGACAGCAACCAACCATCATCTATGTAACACAACCTACACAACAACCGCAAGTAGTCTATGTAACTCCTTCCCAGAGTGCCGTTGAATTGCAGAATGCACAAGGAGTACCTGCGCAAACCACTCAACAACCAGTTCAGCAACCAGTTCAGCAATCACAAGTACAACCTGCACCTGCTCCTACACAAGAAGTAGAACAACCAGCAGCTGCAGAACCGGTAAAACTATCACTCCGTGAACGTTATTATAAGAAATCAGGAACCAACTTCCTCTCTATCGTGAGTGCGGGATACTCAACTGTTTTCTTAATGCCAAACCGTCCAGATGGACTTAAACCGGCAGAGTTCGCAGGAAAACGACACTTCATTAACTTCGAGGTATTCGAATGGCGTGCTAAACTATTCGGTATGCAGATGTTCAATTTCGAGATAGGTGTCAATAGCCAAGGAGAAATGCAAAATAATAAAAAACTGACTACATTCATGAGTGGTGGCGATGATACAGATGGTGACGGATACGGAAATGGTATGGAACCAGCAGATGCACGCACCATGTGGTTTGCATATAAGCCTGCTATCAAGTTCTATATCCCATGTACCGATTGGTTAGCAATAGAATTATATGGAGGTGTTGAGGTAGATCTTACTACTGCATGGAGTAAGATTAACAAGGAGTTCTATGAGATGGATAAAGACATTCCAGCTAAAAACTATTTCTTTGGAGCATATGGAGGATTGGGACTCATGTTTACGCCTGCACCGGCACTCCCTATCGAAGTGAAAGCCGAGTATCGTCATCCGCTGCAAGGTAATCCTGATATCATTCCGCAAGGAATATATCTGTCTGCCCAATTGCACCTCGGAGCACCAATACGCAAAAAAGCGAAAAAATAACAAACATAATTTTAGTAACATTCAATCTTCAAGCTTATGAAAACAAAGTTAGTATCGTTGCTACTAATGGTGTTAGTAGCAGCACCTGTCTCTATGAAGGCGTCAAACCAACAAAATACACAGCAGCCTCAAATCGTCTATGTCACATCGCAAACAGGGCAGGACAATCAAGTGTACCAAACTATTCCGGAAACGAAAGAACCTACGCGATTGGAGAAATATTATAGTAAATCTGGAACAAGTTTTCTCTCTTTGATAAGTGTTGGGTATTCAACATTCTTTCTGTTACCAAATAATCCAGCTGGATATTCATCTACAGAATTTACTGGGAAAAGGCACCTTGTTAATGTAGAACTTTTTGAATGGCGTGCAAAATTAGTAGGTATGCAGTTATTCAATTTTGAAATAGGACTGAATTCTACATGCACTACCAAAAATAATGTTAACTTGACTACATTTATGTGCGGAGGACCCGGAGCAGAATATGGTAAGGGGTTGGTTCCAACTTCTAATTACAAAGACATGTGGATAGCATATAAACCGGCTCTTAAATTTTATATTCCATGTTCTAGTTGGATGGCTATAGAGCTATATGGTGGTGTAGAAGTAGAGATTACAAAAGTATGGGATAAAATAATGCCGAAATATTATGAGGATAAAAACATCCCAGCTCAGAACTATTTCTTAGGAGCATATGGAGGTATAGGACTGATGTTTTCGGCAGTAGCGGCTATGCCTGTGGAAATCAAGGCTGAATATCGTCATAACATACAAGGTAATCCTGATATCATTCCGCAAGGAATATATGTCTCTGCCCAATTGCACCTCGGAGCACCAATACGCAAGAAATAATAAAAAATATCACACATAATTAACCTTAATAATAACATTCAATCTTTATTGTTATGAAAAAGTATCTATTATCAACCATCGTATTCGTGGCTGCAGCACTCATCCTCGCATCATGCGGCGGTAGCACAAAAATGACAGTAGCCACCTCTACTGCAGTGGACTTGGCTCGCAGCATTCGTTACATCCCTACACTGGCAAATGTACAAGTACAATCAACCAAAGTAACGGCTACCATGACCGCTACGGAATTGGCAGGACTCAATGCGGAGCAAAGAAAACAAGCTGTGGTAGCGAAGGCAGTAGCTTCTGCAAAAGCAGATGTATTGGTAGTGCCACAGTTCACTACTAAGAAAGATGCAGAGGGTAAATTGGCATCCATGACCGTAACAGGTTATCCTGCTAAAATAACTTCCTTCCGTCCTTTATCTACTAATGATTCGCCTTTCTTAAAGCAGGTAGAAGCGAAACAAGATAAAGTGTCCGGTCGTATGGTAGTAAATACCATGACAGTAGCTGAGATGGAATATGGACCAAAGAAAACACTCACCCTCTCTCCTTCTGATATCGGCCTCGCAGGACAAACAGAGAAAAAAGTATTAGCATATGCAAAGCAGAAAATGTTGCGTCAAGAGAAAGCAGATGTGCTCTATGAACCGCAATATACTGCTACCATCGTTGATGGCAATGTCAGCACCTTCACACTTACCGCCTTCCCGGGTAGATATGCGAAATACCGCACTATCTCTACCAGCGAAATGGAGCGACTCAATGTGGGACCAAAACCATCAGTACTATACAATACCACAGCAGATATCAAAGCAGTGAGCAGTCGCATACAATTTAAGTTCGCGATGAATAATGCTACAGCAAAAGAGTCAGAAGTAAAGGAAACAGCTCGTGCAACTGTTTTGGCTAAATACAAAGCAGACTTCTTGCTCAATGAGACTTTCTATTTTGACTATGCTGACAAAGTAATCACTCATGTCACCATCTGTGGTACACCAGCTGTCTATACTAACTGGCGTCCATTAAAGGCTGGCGACATCGTAGATACACGCATCATGGGACTCAATGGAGCTGCTGCTGACGCAGAAGAAGAGAAACCAAAGAGTATCTTAGATATGATCTTAGGATTATTCAAGAAGAAATAAATCTATTCAATCGCTTTACGAATAAGCGGTACAATCTCTGTGTTATCATGCCATCCGCTGAAGCGCTCTGCGCCTACACCGATGGCAAACACAGGAACTGCATGCGCAGTGTGGGAATGGCTCGTCCAACCCACACGCGCTTTTTTATTGAGCATCCGAATGCCTGCATCGCCTAACTCATGTATCGTCTTGTACATCGTTTTAGTGCTCTTACTCTTCTGCCTAATAGCGCGCTTGTAAAGAGAATACAAGGATTGCTCTTCCTCCTCACTCATAGTGATAGTATCCCAGAAACCAAGCTGCTCACGATAGATGG
>JAZNQB010000109.1:0-4919 GCA_045589995.1 Paludibacteraceae bacterium | reverse complement strand
TATTGCACATTACACTCACCCACGATGCCCACATGGCGCACGATCTTGATAGCGAGCGCACGCAGTTTGGATGCCTCGGATTTAGTGAGCGTCTGGGTAGGAGCTATCACGATAGACTCACCCGTGTGAATACCGAGCGGGTCAAAGTTCTCCATATTACATACCGTAATACAGTTGTCATATTTATCGCGTACCACCTCATACTCAATCTCTTTCCATCCTTTGAGTGATTTCTCTACGAGGACTTGTGGTGAGAACGAGAAGGCTTTCTCTGCGAGTTTGTTCAGTTCTTCTTCATTATCGCAGAAACCCGAACCGAGTCCACCGAGTGCATAAGCAGCGCGTAGGATGACAGGATAACCCAGTGCTTTCGCTGCAGCGCGTGCCGCTTCGATAGTTTCGCAGGCTTCGCTTTGGATAGTCTTTACATTTATCTCATCCAGTTTCTCCACGAATAGTTCGCGGTCCTCTGTATCCATGATGGCTTGTACGGGTGTACCCAATACTTGTACATTATATTTCTCTAATACACCTGTCTTGTACAATTCCACACCGCAGTTGAGGGCTGTCTGTCCACCAAAAGCGAGGAGGATACCATCGGGGCGCTCCTTCTTAATAACACGCTCCACGAAGAATGGATTGACCGGAAGGAAATAAATCTTATCTGCTACTCCTTCGCTGGTTTGGACAGTTGCGATATTCGGATTGATGAGTACCGTGTATATACCCTCTTCGCGCAATGCTTTGAGTGCTTGTGAACCCGAATAATCAAACTCACCTGCCTCGCCAATCTTGAGCGCTCCTGAACCGAGCACTAACACTTTCTTAATCTCTTTCTTCTCCATGGTTGTTATTTATTAAGAAGTTCAAAGAACTGATTAAATACAAACTCTGAGTCTATTGGTCCGCGATTCATTTCCGGTATGAACTGAACTGCCATCCATGGTTTTTGGTTGTGACGAATACCCTCATTGGTATTATCATTCATATTGATAAACCACTCCCTCCATTCAGCAGGTAAGGTGGCGCCCTCTACTACATAACCATGGTTCTGCGCAGTGATGAAACAGCGTTTCTCATTGGCAAGTTGCACAGGTTGGGTAGCCCCGTGGTGGCCGTATTTATGTTTAGACACTTTCGCTCCCACCGCGAGTGCGAGGAGTTGGTTGCCTAAGTCCAATCCCAATAATGGTTTATCTTCGCCTTTGGCAAGGAAAGTCCGTATGTTATTGATAGTTGGTTGGCATTCTTCAGGATTACCCGGACCATTAGAGATGATAAGTGCGTCAAAGGTGAGTGTATTGAAATCATAATCCCATGGCACGCGTATCACTTCTACGCCTCGCTCTATTAGATAGCGAATGATGCTTTGCTTCACGCCGCAATCGACGAGTACCACTTTCTTCCCTGCACCGGCATTATAAGTGATGGGTTGGGTACAACTCACTTGCGCCACAAGATGTTCGTCATTCGCTTTTGGAAGCGTGTTATCGTTCTCAAAAAAGAGTGTAGCTTGCATACACCCCTTTTCGCGCAGATGTTTGGTTAGGGCGCGTGTGTCTATTCCCATAACGGCTGGTATCTGTTCGCGGATGAGCCATTGAGCGAGGCTCTCATTCGCATTCCAGTGCGAGTACTCAGGACTATATTCCGTCATAATGAGTGCTGCAGGGTGAATAGCATTGCTATCCAGATAATCGGATAGACCATTCTCTTGTTCGCTGCATGCAGGCACTCCATAGTTACCAATGAGCGGATAGGTCATCACTACTATTTGTCCTCGCGCGCCTGCATCGGTCAGCACTTCCGGATAACCTATCATTGTGGTATTGAATACCACCTCTCCCGTTACATTTTTCTCATACCCGATAGATACACCTTCGAAGCATGTACCATCAGATAATTTCAAGGTCACTTTTGACATATTATAAATTGTGTATTGTGTAATGTGTAAGGTTATTATCGCATGATTGTTTCGCTGCGGTCGGGACCAACAGAGATAATATCAATGCTCACGCCTGTTTCTTGCTCTATGTAAGCAATGTATTCTTTGAGCTCGGTAGGCAACTCGTCGTAAGTGCGACATACGGACACATCGCATTTCCATCCGGGGAAAGATTTATAAATAGGTTTAATATTGTCTGCGTCCGCCTCAAATGGGAAATAGTCTATGCGTTCTCCATTTAGTTCATATCCCACGCACACCTTGATGGTATCAAAATCGTTCAGTACATCTGATTTCATCATAATGAGTGATGTGGCTCCGTTCAACATAACCGTGTATTTGAGTGCCACGAGGTCGAGCCATCCGCATCGTCTGGGACGACCGGTGGTAGCACCGAACTCATGTCCTACTTTGCGAAGTTCTTCGCCTGTCTCATCAAAGAGTTCGGTAGGGAAGGGGCCTTCTCCTACGCGTGTACAATAAGCTTTGAAAATGCCATATACCTCTCCTATATGTGCGGGGGCAATGCCTAAACCGGTACAAGCGCCGGCACAGAGTGTATTACTAGAGGTAACGAATGGATAAGTACCGAAATCGATATCTAATAAAGAACCTTGTGCGCCCTCTGCCAATATGCCTTTATCCTCTTTGATCATCTGATTTACTATGATCTCGTTATCTATGATAGGAAATTGCTTCATCTGTTCAATAGCCTCCAACCAAGCGCTATCGTCCGGCAAGTCAATACTGCCAAGTTGCTCCTTGTGAGCTGCGCGCAAGGCCTGATAACGCTCCATAAAGTCTTCACGCATGATATCACCTACGCGCAAGCCGTTACGGGCAATCTTATCTGTGTAAGTAGGACCAATACCTTTACCTGTAGTGCCCACTTTCTTGTCGCCTTTTTTCTTTTCGAATGATGCATCTAACATGCGGTGAGTAGGCAGAATGAGGTTTGCTCGTTTGGCTATCTGCAAACGGCTCTTCACATCTACATTCATTTTCTCAATCGCATGTATCTCTTCCATGAGAATGACGGGGTCAATAACCACACCATTGCCAATGATATTTGTGGTTCCCTCGCGGAAAATACCGGACGGAACAGTGTGTAGTACAAAACTTTGGTCTCCAAAATACAATGAATGACCGGCGTTGGGTCCACCTTGGAAACGAGCTACTGCTTCATACTTGGGAGTCAAGAAATCTACGATCTTACCTTTTCCTTCATCGCCCCATTGCATACCCAAAACGACATTTACTTTTTTCATATATGTAGTGTTTAAAGAGTTACTAATGAATTAGATGCCTACTTGCTGGAATATATAATCTACATTCTTCATGTAATAATCCAAACTAAAGCATGCGTCAATCTCCTCGTTGCTCAGATGTGCTGTCACAGCTTCGGTGAGTTTAAGGTTCTCTTGCATCTCGCCGCCTTCCATCAGCGTCTTCATTGCCACAGGTTGTACGAGGTCGTATGCTTGCTCACGCACAAAACCCTTTTCGATGAGTGCATTCATCACGCGCTGCGCGAAGATAGCACCATGGGTGAGACCAATATTGCGAAGCATATTCTCTGGATATACCACGAGGTTGTCGAGGATGCCCTCGAAGCGTGCCAACATATAATCAAGCAGCATGGTTGCGTCAGGCAGCACGATGCGCTCTGTAGAGGAATGGGATATGTCACGCTCGTGCCACAAGGCGATGTTCTCGCTCGCTGTGCACATGTATCCGCGCATCACTCGCGCACAACCGCAAATATTCTCTGATGAGATAGGGTTGCGCTTATGTGGCATAGCCGACGAGCCTTTCTGTCCCTTGCGGAATGCTTCTTCTACTTCACGCACTTCTTGGCGCTGCATATTACGCACCTCCAATGCCATTTGCTCAAGCGTGCCGGCGATGACTGCAAGCGTAGCGAGATAGAAGGCATGGCGGTCGCGACCCAACACTTGTGTGGCTATCGCAGCCGACTCAATGCCAAGGTGCTCGCACACATAGGTTTGGATAGCTGGTGGGATATTCGCGTAGTTACCTACCGCGCCAGACAATTTACCTGCTTCTACACCTTTGGCTGCCATCTCGAAGCGCTCTAAGTTACGGCGCATCTCTTCGTACCATAACGCCCACTTGAGACCAAAACTGCTCACATCGGCGTGCATACCGTGGGTACGACCGATAACAGGTGTGTATTTGAACTCATTCGCGCGGCGCTTGAGTACCTCCAAGAAAGAGTGCAAATCTTTGCGCAACACTTCATTGGCTTGCTTGAGCAGATAACCATTCGCGGTATCCACTATGTCGGTAGAGGTAAGTCCGTAGTGCACCCATTTTTTCTCTTCGCCTAATGATTCACTTACGGTGCGAGTGAAAGCAACAATATCGTGACGGGTGATTTCCTCTATCTCGTGGATGCGGTCGATATTGAATGTAGCTTTCTCACGCAAGAGTTGCACATCTTCTGCTGGGATAACTCCCAAGGTGCTCCACGCCTCAGCAGCGAGTATCTCTACTTCCAAATAGGCACGAAACTTATTCTCTTCTGTCCAAATATTGCGCATTATTGCGCGGCTGTAACGTTCAATCATATATGTGTTGTTAATTTGTTTACGTTTTTGGTTCGCCCTTGGCTCACGAATGGTGGCTACGCGAAAGTGGTTCGCTGCGCTCACGAATGGTGGCTCGGCACCACTATTCGCGGCTTTGCCGCCATTCACACCAACTTTAATTCGCCTGCGACTTTAAGTTGGTTGAAAGCCTCAATAGCTTTCGCTACGGCTTTCTCAGTATTTTCATCGGTGGGCAGACCCAATTAAAAAAGCCGCGTTAGCCGTAGGGATAACGCGGTAACCTTCTTTTTCTAATTCGACGAGAGTAGGGGTAGCAATAGCTTCCACGCCATAACGCTGGAGTTCAAGGGCTACCTCTTTGCCCAATTCGCCACTGCCAAGCAATAATGCTTTAGTAGCCA
>JAZNQB010000108.1:0-4858 GCA_045589995.1 Paludibacteraceae bacterium | reverse complement strand
CAGGACTCGTGAATTGCTTAAGCAATAATCGACAGAACGCAGTGGCGGAGAACCTCTGGGTGAGAGCCGGTTCGCAAAAAAAAGAGACCATCGAGGTCTCTTTTTTGCTGAAAGTTGAATACGAGTTAGAATTATCGAACGAGTACGTGCGGCAATATCAGTCCTTTGTACGCTTCATCGAGGACAACATAATCTACCTTGACGGGTTCGGATAAATGCGCTCAACGCGCCCAAGTCCGATTGTCCCCCTCATTCCGTTCGGGACACCCACACCCTTGTTTACACTCTCCTTTCTATCGTACACATGACAAATAAGTGTATCGGACAAAAAAGACAGATAAGTCTGCCGCTAACGATGTCGATACACCTGCAATCGCGTGACAGAATAGTCAAAGACTAAATCGTCTCGCGTGCGCTTGTGTACGCAAAATCATATAGGAAATACGGGTAAATGGTTAAAAAAAGTAATCACGTACGCAATAGCAAACAACATTGATACCTTGCTCTGTTCCGAGTTGTCTCGATTGGGCAGAAATGCGTTTGAGGTATTAGAGACGGTAAAGAGATTAGTTGACAATCGAATCAACCTCTACCTCAAGAAAGAGTAAATGACGCTACTTGATGACAATAAAGAGCCGGACGACAATCAGTCGATGACGCACTTGCTGATGAATACCGACCGGTTTGAGTTGGAGGGGCTTATCTCGTCGCCTTCGTTCGGAGACGGCCGCAAGGAGGAGATTCTTCGAATGATTGATATCTATGAGCAGGATTATCCGGTACTCAAACAGCATGCACGGCTGATGAGTCCGAAGGCCTTGCGTCCGTTGGTCAAACAAGGCCGAATGAGCGAGGCACCGGCATGCGGTTATGGTGAACCGACCGAAGGCTCGGAATGGATTAACGGCTTAAACTTGTAATAACAATAAATGCCACCCGCGAGGATGGCATTTATTGTTTATTCGCTTCTTTTGGCACCGCGGGCGAGGGTGTAGAAGACCTGCTCCATGGTGTCGGCATGATATTGTTTGCGTAAGTTAGCCGGTGTGTCAAGTGCGCGGATAACACCATCTACCATCATTGAGATACGATCGCAGTACTCCGCTTCATCCATATAGTGGGTAGTGACAAAGATGGTAGTTCCTTCTTTGGCGGTAGCACGGATGAGGTCCCAGAACTGACGTCGCGTGATAGGATCGACACCACCGGTTGGTTCATCCAGGAAGACGAGTTCCGGACGATGGATAGTAGCTACCATAAAAGCCAGTTTCTGTTTCCATCCAAGTGGTAGCGAAGAGACGAGGTCATCCTTATGTTCAGCGAATTGCAGTTTATTCAGCAATTCGTTGATTCGTTGTTGGATATCGCTTTGACTCATGCCGTAGATACCGCCGTAAAGTGCCATATTCTCTGCTACCGTAAGGTCCTCGTACAGCGAGAAACGCTGACTCATATAGCCGATATGGCGCTTGATGAGTTCGGATTGTGTGCGCACATCGAATCCGACAACTGTGCCGCTTCCTTCTGTAGGGTAAGAGAGACCGCAGAGCATACGCATGGCGGTGGTCTTACCTGCTCCATTAGCGCCGAGGAAACCGAAGATCTCTCCTCGATAGACATCAAACGATATATGGTTCACGGCAATGAACGTACCGAACTGTTTGGTGAGGTCGCGCACGGATATGATAGGTGTCTGCTCCATTAGTTTTGTTTTTTATAGGTGATAGTAGCCAGTGTATAAAATCCAATTGCAAGTGCACAAAGCATCGTATAATCAAACCATAGTTCGCTCAACAGCGTGCCCTTTAGATAAACCGAACGGAAGATATTTATCACATACCTCGGCGGGAACGCATAGGTGAGCCATTGCGCCCATGTAGGCATGGAACTGATAGGCGTGAACAGGCCGGAGAGCAGCATGAACTGTATCACAAAGAAGAAGAGCACGAAAATAGCCTGTTGCATGGTATTGGAGATATTGGCGATGGTAACGCTAAAGCCGGACATGCACAGCGAGAACAGGAAAGCGCCGAGGAAGATATTAAGCGGATTACCGGCAGGAACGAGTCCGTACACCGCCCAAGCAAGCAGCATCGCCAAACCAATCATCACCAGCGCGAGAAGCCAGTACGGAATGAGTTTCGCCAGTATGAACTCCCATCGCGAGACAGGGGTGACGTTGATCTGTTCGATGGTACCATGCTCTTTCTCGGTCATGATGTTGAGCAGCGGCAAGAACGTGCAGACGAGCAATAATACGATAATCATCAGCGCAGGCAGCATATAATGGCGGTAATTGCCCGTAGGATTATACCTGTCCTGAATAGTGATCAGCGTGTTAGACAGGCCTATTTCATCCATCGCTAATCCTCCTTTCTCGCGTGCAATCTCCGTTACGGCAGAGATAATCGTCTGGGAGGCGTACTGGATACCTTGTCCGCCTTTGGTAGCATTAACCGCATTGGCGGTCAGCGAGATAGGTTTGCCGTGCCCGTTGCGCATGTTCCGTTCAAAATGGGCAGGGATAGACACAATCAGATCGACACGTCCTTGGTCCATCCGTTCCACGGCTTGATTGTAATCGTATGCGGACTCCGGCGTACGGAAATAATCGCTATTGGCGAGGTGGCTCTCGATGCGCGTGGAGAGCAAAGAACGGTCTTCGTCAAGCACCACAACAGAGATATTCTTGATATCCATCTGCGTGACAAGCGGCATGATGAGCACCAACATAATCGGCATCATCACGACGAGACGCGGGATTACCTTATTGCGGCGGAACTGCGTAATCTCCTTGCGCATTAATATGGGTAGTATCGATCTCATTCCAATCGGTCGTTAAATTTCTTAATACTGCCGGCGAACAGGGCAATCGTCATGACGCACAGGATACTGAACTCCTTGATGATGCCGGACATGGCAAGTCCTTCCACCATCACTTTGCGCACGGCTTCGATGAACCACCGTGCAGGCACAATATAACTGATCTGTTTGAGCACCGGCGGCAGGTTCTCCACAGGGAACATCATACCGCTGAGCATGATGATCGGAATCATCATCACCATCGCACAGATGAGGAGAGCCACCACTTGACTCTGCGCCATCGTACTCACAAACAGACCTAACATCAGCGACAGAATAATATACAGCACGCATAGCGTAAGCAACGTCGGCAGATTGCCGGAGATAGGCATGTCCAGCACAAAATGTGAGAGCAACAGGATAGTAGCCAGATTGATGAGCGAGAGGATGAAGTAAGGCACCATCTTGGCGAGCACGATATAAATCGGTTTGATGGGCGAGACGAGCAGCACTTCCATCGTCCCTGTCTCTTTCTCACGCACCACCGACACACAGGTCATCATGGCGCAGATGAGAATGAAGATGAGTCCCATCACACCCGGCACGAAGTTATACGCCGACTTGAGTTGCGGATTATGCCGCATGTAAGTGGTGATAGCCAGCGGCATCGTAGTGCCGGAGCGGAGAATAGAGGTGATGTAACTGCCTGCCGAAACGGACATAGATGAGTTGGCAGCATCCAGCACAACGTTCCGTTGACCGTCACGCATCATAACCACCGCCGACACCTTGCCGCTACGAAACACTTTATCCACGTCGCGTTCCTCGATCACACCCGTCAGCGTGATATAGGGGTTGTTCTCCAGTGCTGTCAGGTCATGACGCACTTCCGGGGTGTATTCATCCACCACCACGGCGATGGGGATGTCGTTGATCTCCGTGGAGATAGCGAATCCGAAGAGCATCAACAGGATAACCGGCATGATGAGCACGATCATCATCGTCCGCACATCCCGCAGGATATGAATGAACTCTTTCCGTATGAAACTCGCGAAGGTACTCATAACTTATGCTTTACTCATTAGCGCGATGAACGCGTCCTCAAAATTCGTTTGTCCGGACGACTCGATGATGCGTTGCGGCATATCGATGTCCATGATACGTCCTTCGTTAATCAGCGCCACACGGTTGCATCGCTGCGCCTCGTCCATGTAGGGCGTGGAGACAAGAATCGTGATGCCCTGTTGGCGCAAGCCTTGCAGTATATCCCAGAACTCGATTCGACTCACCACATCCACGCCCGTGGTCGGTTCGTCCAGGAACAGCACTGTAGGCTTGTGGATAAGCGCACAACTAAGGGCCAGTTTCTGCTTCATACCACCACTCAGTTTGCCTGCCGGACGATGCTTAAAAGGCTCTATCTGGCTGTAAATCGGTGCCACAAGGTCGTAGTTGGCTTCCAAGGTCGTGCCGAAGAGCGAGGCAAAGAACCGCATGTTCTCCTCTACGGTCAAGTCGGGATAGAGTGAGAAGCGCCCGGGCATATATCCCACTTGCCGACGTATCATTTGGTAGTCGCGCACGATATCCAGTCCTTCCACACTCGCGCTGCCGCTATCCGGCACCAGCAATGTGGTCAGTAACCGGAAAAGTGTAGTCTTACCTGCACCATCCGGACCGATAAGCCCGAACAAGTCGCCATGCTCCACCGTCAACGACACGTCCTGCAAGGCTTTCACCGCACCGTAACTTTTGCTGATATGTTTAACTTCAATCGCGTTCATCAGAGTTTGACTTCTCCGTACAGACCTATCTTGATGCGGCCGTCGTTCTTGACAGCTATCTTGGTCGCATATACGAGGTTGGCGCGGCTGTTGCGGGTCTGAATACCTTTCGGCGTGAATTCGCTCTCCGCTGCAATCCAACTAATCGTTCCTTCGTACAACACTTGTTCATCCCCACCGAAATCAGCAATGACGGTCACGGCCTGTCCAAGTTGGATATGCGCTAACTGTTCCGAGGTGAAATACGCGCGGAGGTACATATGCTCCAAATC
>JAZNQB010000107.1:0-5843 GCA_045589995.1 Paludibacteraceae bacterium | reverse complement strand
TGGTAACCTCGGTATCATGGATTACTACCGCATGCAGAATATCCAAGCCGATACCCAAATGCGTGAGCAGATAGCAGGTGCGCCTACTAAAGCAAAGAAATAATCACTCATGCGCATAGCTCTGCTGCAATACCCCATCGTGTGGGCGGACCCCAAGGCTAACTTGGGTCTGCTCAATACGCGTCTATCTGCTATACAAGGACAGGCAGAGATAGCTGTGGTGCCAGAGATGTTCAGTACAGGTTTCTGTACCGATAGACCCGACCTTGCAGAGCCATGGGGAGGGGAGACTTGTCAGGCATTGCAGCAGATGGCAGATAGATACGAGATTGCCATCATGGGGTCTATCATCTGCTATGACGAGGCAGATAAACACCATGCGCTGCGTAACAGAGGCTTTATGTTCCGTCCGCATGAGGAGGCTCTTTATGTTGATAAACGCCATTTATACAAGCATGGCGGAGAGGCGGACTTCTTCCGCGCGGGCGACACGCGAGATATATGGGAATACAAAGGAGTGAAGATACGGCTCGCAGTGTGTTACGACCTCCGATTTCCTGTTTGGCTGCGCCAAGAGAAAGAGAACCTGTACGATATACTCGTTTTTGTGGCTTGTTGGCCTGCTATACGCATTCAGTATTGGGATGCTCTATTAGCGGCACGGGCGGCGGAAAACCAGTGTTATGTAGTGGGTGTCAATATGGTGGGAACAGATGGGATGGACTTGGATTATAATGGTCATTCTATTGCTTACGATACGCGATTGCGTGACCTCGCACAATTCGCAGACTATGAACAAGCTACGAAGATAGTGGAGTTCTCAATGGTGAACTTATACCATTTCCGGGAGGTCCTGCCTTTGTGGAAAGACGGAGATGCATATAGTATAGAGAAACTATAACACGATCATAGATGGAAAATATTTGGGATATACGCACACTATCCCCGAGAGAGAAAGAAGCTGCAGCTCGCCTCTCTACGGAGTTGGAGATCAGTCCTTTAGCGGGGCAGATATTAGCCACACGCGGTTTGACTACTGCGGCTGAGGCTCGTGCGTATATACGCCCCTCGCTTGACAGCCTGCACGACCCCTTCCTTATGCAAGATATGGGGGCTGCCGTCGATAGGTTGGAGAAAGCAGTGGATAACAAAGAGCGTATCATGGTCTATGGTGATTATGATGTGGACGGAACCACGGCGGTGGCGCTGATGTACTCTTTCCTCAAGACACAGACGGATAATATCATCTATTATATACCTGACCGTTATAGAGAGGGGTACGGCATATCGTCCGAAGGGATAGATGTAGCTAAGGAAGAAGGCTGTTCGCTCATTATCGCGCTCGACTGCGGTATCAAAGCAATAGATAAGATAGCTTATGCAGATAGTCTCGGTATAGATTGTATTGTATGTGACCACCATACACCAGGTGAAGAGCTACCCAAGGCTGTGGCAGTGCTGAATATGAAGCGAACAGATTGCCACTATCCTTATAAAGAGTTGAGCGGATGTGGTGTGGGATTTAAGTTGGTGCAGGCATATGCACAGCGCAAGGGCATTGATATGCATCAGGTGTATGACTTGTTGCCACTCTTGGCTATGTCCATAGCCAGCGATATAGTGCCTATCACAGGGGAAAACCGTATATTGGCTTTCTATGGTTTGCGCACTATCAATGCTAAACCGTCGGTGGGACTGCGCGCAATCATGAAGGTAGCGGGAATAGATGATAGAAACATCACAATAAGTGACCTTGTCTATAAGATAGGTCCACGTATCAATGCTTCAGGGCGTATGAAGAGCGGAGCAGAAGCAGTACGGTTACTTATCACGGACAAGGAAGAGGAGGCATTGCATTACGCACAGGAAATCAATACATATAATCAGGATAGAAGAGATTATGACACCCGCACTACAGATGAGGCACTCGCACAGCTGGAGGCGGACCCACAGAACAGGCAGAAACATACAACGGTGGTTTATTCGTCAGAATGGCATAAAGGAGTGGTAGGAATAGCAGCCAGCAGACTCACGGAGAACTATTATCGTCCTACCATCGTGCTGACAGATAGTGAGAATGGAATGGTGGGAGGAAGTGCACGCTCTGTAAGTGATTTCGATATCTATCAGGCAATAGACTCATGCAGAGACTTGCTCACTAATTTTGGAGGACACCGTTTTGCTGCGGGACTGAGTATGCGTAAGGAGAATTTACCTGAATTCAAAAGACGCTTTGAGGAATATGTAGCTACACATATACAGCCACATCAGCAGCAACCAACATTGTCAGTGGAGGCAGAAGTGCAGCTTAGTGATATGAATTGGAAACTATTTAAGATTCTACAATGCCTAGAACCCTTCGGACCTGAGAATGAAAGACCTCTGTTTGTGTGCAGGAATCTGATAAATAATCGTAATACAAGGGCCGTTAGTGATGGACGACATCTACATCTGGATATAACTGACTGTATTGTGGCAATGAGCGGAATAGCTTTTGGGCAGGGAGATAAAGCAGAGCACCTACAGAACGGCAATAGCATCGATGTGTGTTTCTACTTGGAGGAGAATAGTTTCCGAGGACGCACCACACTGCAAATGAATGCACAAGACATCAAACTAAATAATAATCGTAATAAGTAAATCACACATATTTATGTTTTCTGAAAGAGATACACGAGGCCCTATCCGACGCAGAGGTTCTATCGAAGTGGTATGCGGTTCTATGTTCAGCGGTAAGACCGAAGAACTGATTCGCCGTATGAAACGCGCTAAGTTCGCCAAGCAGCGCGTGGAGATATACAAACCTGCTATCGATGTGCGTTATAGCGAAGAAGAAGTAGTCAGTCATGACCGTAATACCATCCTTTCCACACCCGTAGATAGCAGTCAGAATATACTCCTCATGGTGGATGATATCGAAGTGGTGGGTATTGATGAAGCACAGTTCTTCGATATGGGAATAGTGGATGTATGCCAGCAATTAGCCAATAGAGGTATACGCGTCATCGTAGCAGGATTGGATATGGATTTCAAGGGTGTGCCTTTCGGACCGATGCCTGCGCTCATGGCTATCGCAGACGATGTGTATAAGACCCATGCTATATGCGTCCATTGCGGCGACCTCGCCTATGTCAGTCACCGACTCGTAGCCAGCGAGAAACGCGTACTACTCGGAGAGACAGACTCCTACGAACCACTATGCCGTGAGTGTTATAACAAAGCACTATTAGCAGAGCAACAAGCAATAGCCAACAACACAACCGAATAGCCTATCCGATACATAGATGTCATATTACCCTTAGCCATCCGAGATTGTTATACCTATAGCATCTCGGATGATTTATCCTTACCGCAGGCAGGGTGCCGCGTCGTGGTGCCACTCATGCGCAAGAAAATAAGAGGAATAGTACTCAGAGAACATACCGAACCTATCCCGCCTGAATGGATAACGAAGATACGACCTATCGAAGCAATCATCGACACCACACCTATCGTCTCTGCAGAACAACTATCCCTTTGGCAATGGATGAGCGAGTACTATATGTGTACGCTCGGCGAAGTGATGAATGCCGCCATGCCGGCGGGATTATTGGATGATAGTTATGCCGAAAAGACAACCGAGTATATATCCCTGCCTTTCGACGCAGATATAGAAGCCAATAAAACCTCGCTGCGCCGCGCACCTAAACAACTACAGTTATACGAGATAGCCGTGCAGATGTGCGCGCCTACAGGGAAGGTGGAGCGAACCAATCTACTCAATAATGCGTCACTCAATAGTAGCGAACTGCTGCGCGCATTGATAGCCAAAGGACTACTCATACGGCACGAGGAAGGCGTATCGCGTATCGCACCCTATCAAGGACCTATCGAACCGCTGCATGACTTATCTTCCGCGCAGCAAAAAGCCGTTGAACAAATAGACCACTATTTCCAAGCAGAAAAAAACATTGTACTCCTGCATGGCGTCACCTCCAGCGGAAAAACAGATATCTATATCCACCTCATCCAACAGCAGTTGGCGCAATCGAAGAGTGTGCTCTACCTCGTGCCTGAGATAGCACTTACCACACAACTCACCAGCCGATTGCAATGCGTCTTCGGAGACCAGTTATTGGTTTATCACAGTCGTATCAGCGATGCCGAACGCGTGGAGATATATCAGGCTGCGGCGCAACCCACACCACGCGTCATCATTGGTGCGCGAAGTGCCGTCTTTCTGCCTGTCAAAAACATGGGACTTGTTATCATGGACGAGGAACATGAACCCAGTTACAAGCAAGTGGACCCTGCACCTCGTTACCACGCCCGCGCGGCGGCTATCATGCTCGCCAAAGAGCATAAAGCCAAGGTGCTACTCGGTACTGCTACTCCTTCTATCGAGTCTTATTACCTCGCACAAAAAGGCGTATATGGACTGGTATCACTCACCGAACGCTTCGGAGGAGCACAAATGCCATCGATACAACTCGTGGACCTCAAGCGGCAATACCACCGCAAAGAGATGTATGGCCATTTCAGTGACCCACTCGTGGAACGCATACGAGAGACCTTGGCAGAAGGAAAACAAGTGATACTATTCCAGAATAGGCGCGGTTACGCACCCCAATGGCAATGTTCCTCATGCGGACAACCACCACGATGCATCCAATGCGATGTACCCATGACCCTGCATAAACGAGCCAACGAACTGCGCTGCCACTACTGCGGATATCACGCACCTATCCCCACCCAATGCCCACATTGCGGAGGAGAAATGAAAACCATCGGATTTGGTACAGAGCGCATTGAAGATGAGATACAGCACCTCTTCCCGGAGGCGCGAGTACTGCGCATGGACTTAGATACCACTCGCAGCAAACATGCACACCAAGAGATTATCAATGCCTTCGCCAAACATGAATGCGATATACTCGTAGGAACACAGATGGTGACCAAAGGACTCCATTTCAATGATGTGCGCCTCGTGGCTGTACTCAATGCAGCCCCTATCCTTAACCAACCGGATTTCAGAGCCTACGAACGCGCATTCCAGATGCTCGAACAAGTGGCAGGACGAGCAGGAAGAAAAGGACAGAAAGGAGAAGTGTGGATTCAGTCGTTCGACCCTACACTACCTATCTTCCAAATGGTCAAAGCACATGATTATAACGCGTTGTACGAAGCGCAATTGGCGGAAAGAAAACTATTCAACTATCCTCCATTCTGCCGCCTGATACGCTTGCGCATACGCCACGCCAATAGCACACGCGTACACGAAGCCACTACATATCTCCAGCAGTGCCTACAGCAAGTATTCGCCAAGAGAGTATCGGCTGTTATCGTGCCGTCTATAGAACGAGTGCAAGCCTATTACATACGAGAAATAACACTGCGCATAGAGAACCAAGCTCCTATTGCAGAAGCCAAAAGACGATTACAACAAACCATTGCATATCTCATGGCGAACTCCATCGCTAAAGGTATTCAAATAACCATTGATATAGATCCGATGTAATCTGCTGTGCGGAATGCTGTATGTATGAAAACAACCAAAAACCACCTCAAACGAGGTGGTTTTGTACTATAGTATTTATTATTTCAATCGTAGGAAACCGATGCCGAAGCGTTCTACTGCTGCGCGCTCTAATTCTTCACGCACCGATGGGTCAGCGATACTAATCAATGCTTTCGCGCGGTCAGCCAATGGTAGATTACGCAAATAGACGATACCATGCTCGGTGGCAATATACTGCGCTTGGAAACGCGTAGTCACCACACCCGCACCAGGAGCCAATCGTGCTACAATCTTAGACTTACCTTTATTCGTCATACTCGGTAACGCAATAAAGCACTTACCTCCC
>JAZNQB010000106.1:0-13216 GCA_045589995.1 Paludibacteraceae bacterium | reverse complement strand
CTATTTCAAATCCAAACTTTTCTCTATAATATAAAGTATTCACAATACACAATTCCGGTTTTGGGTTTTTTTCATATACTATATCTAAAATATGAGTATTTAAAAATTTCAAAAACGGCTTCCCAACAATAAATATTTCGTTATTATAATCATATACTATTGCCGAGAAATTAAAAAACGATGTCTCCAATAATGATTCCGGAGAAAGTGATTTATTATCCATTACGATTCCCCATGTGTTTTGTAAACTCCACATATCAACTTTAACATGTCCCCATGTTAATTTTAATCCACCATACTGATTCCGATGAACATTTCTTGTAGAGAAGATTTCTTCATTAATATCACCAACTATTACAAAATCTAAATCCCTCGGCATCTTTCTTTCCTTAGCGTTTTTTCCTTGCATTTTTCCACACAAAAAGAAATCTCGAATTATTCCACTAAACACATATATATCCTGTCTCTCTGCAATAGTCTCTATATCATGCAATAAAAACATATCCATACTACACAATTCACGCAAATAGTTTTTAAATTCAACAGATTTACGAACCACAGCGTGCTTATTCCATCTAGAAAATGATTGATTGATTGATTTTTTTTCTTGAATTTTCATATTATATTATAATATAGAATTTTTAAATTCATTACTTATATCCTACCTGCAAAATAATAACGTGTGTGTTCTTTATTTCATCAGGTTTATTAAGACTTTTACACTCCTTATCGTCCCGTATCTCTCCCATAAGCAAGTCGGGTTTATCTCTCGGTCATCTCTCGCACTTCTCCCGCTCATCAGTCGGTGGTTACTTATTTGCTTTCATCAGTCGTTTTGTTTCGCGCAACTCTTTCTGCAGGAGTTCCATGCGTTCCTTCAGTTGCTCTTGTGTTGGGAGCATGTCTTTAATATGTACATTATTATACGTTGCCACTCCCATTGGTGTGCTTATACCTCGGAAAGACCATTGCACATCTGCTTTATTCATATCCGAACGCCTGTAAGAGTTTTGGGTTGGGTAATTCTCTAACAGCCAGTAAGAGTTTTTTTTGAGCCTCTGGAGATGAATAAAACAGATACCATTTCTTCATAAACCAAAGGTTTGCAGCGGAAAACCCATCTGCATTCGGAAACTCACGCTGGAGATCAAGACTTACTTGCTCCACCACACCTGCGCCCCAACGCTCTTCGGCTTTCTTTTGCACTAAATCGCGTCCCAGTTCCCAATTGAAGAGCAACTTCTCTGCATTTACACGCACAGAAGCCTTCACTTGCGCCGAACGATACCGATGTTTCAACTCGGCAATCCATTCCGCGTAATCCGTATCAATGCGTATGTCGTGAGATTTCACGATATGCGGTTGTTCAGAGATTTCGTTTTCTTCTTTCATTTTCAAAATGTTTGTCCCTCGGTTGTGAGTCGGTCATCGGTCGGTAATTTTATAATTTCACCTCGCATATGGTTGTGTTATAAGCGAGAGCAAAGCATCTCCTATTACTTTATTGCGCAAACCGTTCATTTCTATATCACATTTACTAATTCCATCTTGGCAGATGCGGATACAATCCATCTTATCCTCTATATTCGCAAACATCATTCTGCCACTTTGCACAAGATACAATACATTTAAATAAAACGAGCGACGTTGCATAATAGAGAAGGCATCCATTAGTGCCTTATTGTGAGATACCACTTCCACATATTCGCGCGTCCTGCTATCCAGCAATAAGTTTGCTTTAACTAAATATTCTATTAACTTTTCCATAATATTTTATCTTGTTCGTCTCGTCTCTATCTTGAAAACAAGTCGTGTTTGTCTCCCGGTCATCTCCCAGTCATCGGTCGGAAAGAAACTTTATCTTACCTAACGTCAAAATTCTTTCTACACAACATAATCATAGGGCAATATTTGTATACTGCGTTATAAGTTTATGAGAAAATCGCGCAATGGATTTAAATAAGCAACATCCCAATCCCAATATTTTTTGTCATTAAACAACCAATTCCCATGCCCTAATTTCCTTTTTTGAGAATTAGTCAGACCTGGCTGTGCGTTAATAAAAGTATGCAATTTACTTTTTCTGTTTGGTACATTGTATTTTCCTTCTACGCAATGTTCATAATCCTCAAAACAATCAAAAAATACAGGATGCAGTTGCTTTTGTGCTATATTCTCAAGCATTGTCTCAAAGTCACCATCATCATGATTATTCGGCCATAAGAAAATAGGAATTCCTATCAAACTTTCTTTTAGCAAGAATTGGGTTATATGCGCCATTCTAACAGCATAACCTCCTCCATTTCTTGGTTCATCTGCATCAAATAGAATTACCGGTTTGTTGCCGGAAAAAACATCATCTTGTAACTTCGCAGAAAGAAAGTCTAAATTATCTTTCCCTGCAATCGGTTGTACTGCTATGTCTAAACCTAAGTACTTGATATACATTTTCAAAAAATTATACTCCGGCACTCTCTCATCATTCGCTTCTATATAAATTATAGTTTTCATCGCATTTCAATATCTTGTTCAATCATAAAATTTAAATGTTCTGCATCATAGCGTACAGCCTTAACTTCATCAGATTCTGTTTTAATAAGTTTATATGAAGATAATAATTCGCAGTACGCCTTATTATCATATATCACCTCTATTAATCCCTTGAGTGAATCCAAATTATGTGTTGTTACGAACATTTGCACATTATGCTCAAGCACCATCTTAAAAATCGATAGCCAGAATTTAGGCATAACACTATAATGTAATCCATTATCTACTTCATCAATTAACACAATACCATTTGCGCAATCATAAATATGTACTAAAGCAGATAATATTCTCCATATACCATCTCCCATTACTTGAATTGGCAGATATTTTTCTTGTCCAATATCTACCATTATATTAGTGCCTACTACGAGAATATCGGTCAGTTTCGGCTCTAATATTTGCAATGCTGATATTAAAACATTTTTTTGTTTATTCTCAATAATAGAACCTACCATCTCGTATATATCATTCACATTTGATGAATTTCGTGGGCCTACCAGCCTTGCAACCAAGTTTTCTTGATATTTTTCATCTATGCGAGTTCGCGCTTTTTTCTTATCATCACCATCTTTGAAAATAATCTCTGATGCTTTGTCTCCTGCATACTTTAACTTTAGGCCGAAATATGAATCTGCCATTTGCGAATGAGTAGTTGATTCTTCATTGAAATCTACTCCGTGGGATATTGAACGTATAAGAGAAATTTCTAAATGACGCTCGTCTTTTCCTTTTGACTCAATCACAATTGGCCTCTGCGTATCTAAATTATAAAATTCAACCTTCACATCATTTGGGTTTTGTAATTCGCGATATCCGCGCGCTGTATTAATACGAACCGGCAATGTTGGGTTAGATTGCCCCGTCAACAATAGAATTGCTTCCAAAATTGTTGATTTCCCGCAGTTATTTTTCCCAAAGAAAACATTAATCTGAGATAGATTATGAATTTCTGTTTTCTCTATTCCACGTAACCGATTTACAAGTAAATCACTAAATTTAACATCTTCTTTTCTCATATTATAAATTTTTATTATCAACAAATGTTTTTATCTCCTCCACACATAACTGATATACATCCTCACTCTGATATCGTTTATACCAATCAGCCGTAAGTGCGATAGCCTCAGCGGTACTCAATCTTGGTTGCCAACTAAGACGGGTTTGGACTTTGGTTATATCCAACATCAACAGGTTTGCCTCATGCGGTGCATTGAGGTCGGTTTGATCGAGAAGTTCGCCTTTCCCCATTTCTTTGGTCAACATCGTTGCTACATCCCATACAGGCACAACGGCATCCATCTTGGGTCCGAAGTTCCAACCCTCGCAATACTCCATCGGCTTCTCCCACATCTTCTGCGCAAGAAGCATATAACCACTTAGCGGTTCCAATACATGCTGCCATGGGCGGACTGCATGACGATTACGGATAGCAATAGGTTGCCCAGCTTCAATAGCACGAATGCAATCCGGGATGATTCGATCCTTCGCCCAATCACCACCACCTATTACATTGCCTGCGCGCACGGAAGCGATGGATTTACCATGTTTCGTGTATTCAGCCGGATTCAAGAACGACCTGCGCCAGCTGCTGATAGCAATTTCGCAAGCACCTTTACTGCTACTATATGGATCATAACCGCCCATTGGTTCGTCCTCTGCATAGGCGTGGTTTGTCTCGCGGTTCTCATAGCATTTATCGGTAGTAATCATTACTGTCACTTTCGCCGAGGAACATTGACGAAAAGCCTCTATTACATTGATAGTTCCCATCACATTCGTCTGCCATGTATCAACGGGTTCGTCATAACTAAGACGCACTAAAGGTTGTGCCGCCAAATGGAATACTATCTCCGGTTGGTACTCATTGAAGATGCGTTTCATTGGTTCCGCGTCACGGATATCTGCTCGCAAGTCGGCTTTTATTTTCTTAGCTATGCCAGATAGCACATAGTTATCTTTCTCCGTCTGCGGGTCAAGCGCCACACCAATCACCTCTGCACCTAACTCATGCAGCCATATCGCCAACCACGAGCCTTTGAAACCCGTATGACCGGTGATTAGTACGCGTTTGCCACGATAGAAATTGCCTAATATGTCAATAGTGCTTTGCATCGTTTAGAGTTTAGGATTTAATGTTTAAAGGAACAAAACTCACGGATACAAGTAATCATCCATTGAAGCATTTCGGGAGTCATACCGGGATAGACACCTATCCAGAAACCGTTATTCATAATAAAATCGGTATTCTTCAGTTCGCCTACCACACGATACCCTTCCCCACTCTTGCGCATCTCATCAAAAGCAGGATGTTTAATCAGGTTACCGGCAAAGAGATTGCGCGTTTGGATCTTGCGGCTCTCTAAGAAACTGGTTAACTCATTGCGAGTAAAACCAGCATCGTCTTTCACCGCTATCAAGAAGCCAAACCAGGACGGATTACTATTCTCTTCTGCTACCGGTAGAATCAGCCCCGGCACATCTTTCAGCCCCTCATACAAAGTCTTATAGTTAGCACGGCGAGCAGCTACGATAACATCTAACTTCTCCAGTTGCGCACAACCGATAGCTGCCTGCATGTCGGTGATTTTGAGATTGAAGCCAAAATGACTATATACATATTTATGGTCATACCCATGAGGAAGTTCGCCGAACTGCCCCGTAAAGCGCAGTTTGCAGGTGTTATCCACACCTCCCACACACCAACAATCACGTCCCCAATCGCGGAAAGAGCGAACAATCTTATTGAGTAGCGGGTTATTGGTATAGACAGCGCCACCTTCACCCATCGTCATGTGATGAGGAGGATAGAAACTGCTGGTTCCGATATCGCCCCATGTGCCGGTTTTCTTGGTTATGCCATCAAGTGTATATTCCGAACCGAGTGCATCGCAGTTGTCCTCTATCAACCAAAGGTTATACTTCTCGCAGAAAGTTTTGATAGCCTTGATATTGAACGGGTTACCCAACGAGTGTGCCAACATAACAGCTTTCACTTTGGGAGAATAGGCTGCTTCTAATTGCATTACATCAATATCAAATCCCGGCAACGCTACATCTACGAAAACAGGAATTGCACCAAACTGAATAATCGGATTTACCGTCGTCGGGAAACCTGCTGCCACCGTAATCACTTCATCACCGCGTTTGATAGCACGTTTACCCAATTGGGGTGAAGTCAGTGTGTAAAATGCCAAAAGATTAGCAGAACTGCCGGAGTTACATACTGCACAGTATTTGACACCTAACCACTTTGCCAAACATGTCTCGAATTTATGCGCCCAAGGTCCGGCTGTTAACCAGAAGTCCAAAGACGAATCCACGAGGTTTACCATTTCGGCATCATCGAAATAACGCCCACCGTAATTGACAAATGTCTCGCTAGGGCGAAACTCTTTCTTCTGACCATGCACCTCGCGGTAGTACTCACGAGTGAGATCCAATATCTGCTGTTTTAATTCTTCCTTTTTATGCATATCATTTCCACCAAATCCATGGCGCCTTGTTTTCTGCTATAAGTTTTTCTAATTTCTCTTTATCGCGAAGTGTATCCATGCACTGCCAGAAACCTTCGTGTTTATAACAATCCAATTGGCCTTCTTGTGCTAAGCGTTCTAATGGTTCGCGTTCAAAGATGCATTCATCTCCGCTCAAGTAATCAAAGATTTCTGGCTTAAGCACCATAAAACCTCCGTTTATCCATCCTGTATCTTCTTTGCTTTTCTCACGGAAAGATTGGATAGTATCTCCCTGTAAATCCATTATACCAAAACGTCCCTCAGGAATAATACCCGTCAAAGTAGCAATATGACCATTTTTTTTATGGAAAGTAATCAGCGCATCAATATCTACATCACTCACGCCATCTCCATATGTCATACAAAAAGGCTCATTCCCGACATAGTCTTTTATCCGCTTTATTCGTCCTCCTGTCATTGTATTCAGACCGGTATCAACAACCGTCACTTTCCAAGGCTCAGCATGCTTGCTATGCACGATAATATCTCGTCCATTCGTAAAATCAAATGTAATATCCGATGTATGGATGAAATAATTTGCAAACCATTCTTTTATTACATCTTGCTTATATCCGGCACAGATAATAAACTCATTGATACCAAAGCGGCTATACCATTTCATGATATGCCATAAGATAGGCTTTCCGCCAATCTCTATCATTGGTTTGGGTTTCAAATGGCTTTCCTCGCTAATGCGAGTACCAAAACCTCCGGCTAAAATTACTGCTTTCATCTTTTATACAAATTTTGCGGGAACTAGCGCTTGATGTCCCCGACATTCTTTCAAATTAGCACCTGGCGTATAGACAGCATCGTTTATTACTGTCAATTGAGCAGCAGGATGAATCACATCACAAAAGTCCTCGGAAGCCGTAGAACCTATAGACAACTGCAACCATACATTATATGTTTGTGGGCGCAAATTAAGCGAAGGTATTTCTAACGAGAATTTACCTTCTTTTAAGTTAGAGAAATCATGAGCCAGCTCATCAGAAACCCACGATGCAATGATAGTACCATAACTATCAGTCAGATTACATGCGATAATTGCTTTCTCGAACTCGACATTTGGATCATTTATCTGGAAATGTGCCTCTATTTTTAGATAAGTACCCACGAAAGCAGCCTCCACAACTTCATCTTTTATGTTTTTAAACAGCACATTGCTAAAGCGGATTTTTCCATTTCCTTGACGATCTTTACGTTGGAGAAGCGGCATGTTGATTTCTTCAAAGTTAACTGCCAAATACTTTCCAATCGTATCTTCCGCTGTTCCTATATATGCCACTTGACCATTTTCCAAGAGAATTCCACTCTTACAAAGCTGTTTCACTGATGTCATGTTATGACTTACAAACAAAACAGTTCTTCCACCAGAAGCCACATCCTGCATCTTGCCAATAGCTTTTTTTTGGAACTCGGCGTCGCCGACAGCGAGGACCTCGTCCACCACCAAAATCTCTGGTTCAAGGAAAGCAGCAACAGCAAAACCTAAACGGACTGTCATACCACTACTATAGCGCTTAACAGGCGTGTCAATATACTTCTCACAACCACTGAAATCAATAATCTCATCCATCTTACGGTCAATCTCAGCCTTGGTCATACCGAGGATAGCACCATTCATATAGATATTTTCCCTACCCGTCATCTCACCATGGAAACCAGTGCCGACCTCCAACAAACTGGCAATCCTACCCTTTGCACGGATAGTGCCAATAGTAGGAGCTGTCACTTTGCTCAACAGTTTGAGCAGCGTACTCTTCCCCGCGCCGTTCTTGCCAATGATACCAACGACATCGCCTTCTTCGACTTTGAAATCGATATCACGCAGCGCCCAGACATAGTCTGAGTCCGCCTTGCTGGCGCGGTCATTGACATCGCCAATCTTGAGGTATGGGTCTTCTTTGCCCAAAATAGAAGTTTGCCACCAGCGGTTGAGGTCGTGGCTGAGGGTGCCGGTAGAGACCAAGCCGAGGCGGTATTGTTTGCCTACATGGTTAAATTCAATTGCTGTTGCCATATGTTTTTTCGTTTATTTCTTTTTTTAAGACAATTTGTGTTTCTTTTTTAAAAACAAAAATACGCTGCGTTCTACTCTGAATATTATTCAGCGCGCAAAGGTAGTGATTTTTTTTGACATATGCAAGCATTTTCGCAATTTATTACAAAATTCATCGTTTGAGTGCAGAGTGTAAGGTGTAGGGTGTAGAGGACGCAGAACAACAACACACACAAAGAACACCAGCACAAGCCGGTGTTCTTTATCAATAATACTGCTAATGCAGTGGTGTTCAATAGTTACTTCGTTGCAGACTCAGAAACTTCCATAGATGATGCTTTTTCTTCTGATTTTTCTGAATCCACAACCTCCTCTGTTTCAAATTCTTCTGCGGGAGTAGAAAAGCGATTCTTCTTACCATAAACCACAAGGCGGTCAAGCGCCACAAGCACTGCTGGCACAACCGTCAGGATCAGCAGCACCGCCATGAAAGCACCAATAGCCAGACTGCGGACTATATTGCTAATCATCAGATCGTCAATAAGCGCAGCCATCACACCCGGAGCAATAACCATGATAATGCCCGAAGTGAGGATAGTGCGTATCGAGCCACGGTACGCCGCACTAACAGCTTCGTATTGAGGCATCGTCTTGCGGTTCTCGCGGTAATAATTAGCAAACAAGATACCATAGTCGATCGTAGCACCCATCAGGATGGCCTGCACAATCAGGTAAGCCAGATAGAGGACTTGTCCTGAGATAAGACCTGCCATCACCACATTGACATAAAAAGCAGTCATAACCGTTACTACCAAGATAGTAGGCACTATCAGCGAACGGAAGGTAAGCGCCACAATAAGGAAGATAGCCAAAACCGTGAGAAGTGTTACCACATTCATCTCATGACCAAAACCAGCTTTCATCTCCGAATACATAACAGACTCGCCCAAGTAATAATGGTCGTGCACTAATTGCGCATCCGCCTTAGACATGAGCGTATCCACAAAAGCATAGGTCTGCGCCGACTCTACAGGCAACGAGGTGAGCACCACAAAGAGCGAATGCGAGGGTTGGCGCAGTTGCCCCATGCCACCTATCACTTGTTTCTTCACGCCTGCTACTTGCTCACGCGCGCTATTAGGCACCATATCCGCCAAACGGGTATCATAGATAAGCGTATCGCACACATAGGTCAAGAGTTGATCAAGCCCCAGACGCATAGTATCGCATGCACTATGCACCGAACCATAATAGGTATAGAGCAGTGACATCTGATCTGCTGTTACCGATGCTGACTTGACACCCGAGAGTTTCATGAGACGCGACAACTTGGACGCCATCTGCGCAGGCGTGTACTCCTTGCCACCAAAGACGAGTTCTATAAAGAGCTCTGCCTGAAGATCAGCTGATGTACGGTGTACGGTGTCTGATGTACGGTGTACGGTGTCTGGTGTAGAGTGTACGGTGTCTGGTGTAGAGTGTAAGGTGTTTGGTGTAGGGTGTACGGTGTCTAATGTTGAAGATGCTGGCTCGGCGAGCATAGCGAGGAGTTGGTCTTCTGAGAAACCATCCATACCAAACGAACCCAAGAGTGTATTCATCTCTGCCGGAGAGAGAGAGGCATTGGCATTAGCCAAGTCCATGAGTTGGGTGCGCAAAGTGAGTTTATTACGCTGCTCAGGCGAGATGAGTCCTTGCAGACCCGGACGATTGAAAAGGTCATCCGTCAGTAAGTGCACATACTGCAAAGGCGTGAGTTTCTTTTTACCCGGCGCATACCCATACACCAAACGCGTTTGCGTAGGTGTAGAACCAATAAAGAAAGCCATCTCATCCACTGACATCGGCAATCGTATAGCCGCCGTATCCGTCAGTTTCTGCATCTCTATCGTCAAGGACGATGTATGGTCTATATTGAGCTGCTCAATAAAAGGAATGAGAGGAATGGTGGATGTCTGATGTTGGATGTTAGATGTCTGATGTAGGGTATCAGGTGTAGGGTGTAGGGTATCAGATGTCTGATGTTGTATATTAGATGTCTGATGTATGGTGTCAGATGTTGGATGTTGGATGTGGGAAGTATCGTTTAACGAATTAGGGTTTAATGAATTAGCGTTTAGCGATTGTTCTGCACTGGCAGATACAATTGGCTCCATCGGTTCCGAAGGAGCAGCAGGCATATCGAGCATGGACTGCAGGAGTGCTATCTGCTTGCGCATATCATCATCCAAATAAGAAGCAAAAAGCGGGTTGGAGGCTATATGCGAATGCATAAAACGAGCCAAGTCAGGGAAAGTCATCTTCTGCTCTTGCCCCTGCGTAGCACGCATGAAATAAGCAATCTGCATCATCTCCGGCGTGAGAATAGCTTTCACTTCCGGTGAAGCGAGCGATACTCCTTCCGGCATCTGGTCAGCCATGAGCGTAGCCAAAGAAGAGATATGATTGGTCATCTCAGCTGGCGTGAGTTGCTGCCCAAGCAGCGTAGGATATGAGATAATAGTCTGCACAGAAGGCAATGCCATCAAACTATCCGCCAGCGCCGGTATAGACGCCTCATCCTGCGTATCATAGATAACGAGCATAGGATTAGGCGACGGGAAAACCTCTTCTATCTTCGATTCCGCATTGGCAGAGAAGAAGATAGTGGTTCGCTGTGAGAAATACCAAGAAGCGAAGAAGAGCATGACAGCGCCTATCATCATCGGTATCTTATGCGATGTGACGAAACGCGCCAGTTTGTCCGTAGAAGGCACATAGACCGGTTTGGCAGTCTTATTGATAACTCGTCTGAAAAGGAGCATGAGCGACGGCATGACTGTGAATGTACAGATCAATGAGCATGCCACACCTTTCGCCAACACAATACCCATGTCCGCACCTATCTTCAGGCGCATAAAACAGAGCATGAGCAGTCCCACTATCGTAGTGAGCGCCGAAGAGAGGACGGAAGGTGCAGCCTTTTTGACTGCCCTATTCGCCGCAAAAACAGCTGTTTGCCGGTCGGTGTGTTCATTCTGCTCCTGACGATAACGATTGAGCAAGATGATACAATAGTCCAGCGAGAGAACAGCCTGCAGTATAGAACCGATAAAATTAGTAGTGATAGAAACCGAAGGCAAGAGCGCATTCGTACCCATATTAAGCACTACGGCTATGCCCATCGTCAGCAAGATAACCACGGGTTCGAACCACGACTGCGCCATCAAGAAAAGAACTATCATCACCAGCACTGCCGCGATAATCATGACAGAGACAGGCGGTGTAGCTCCATCTTGACTGGTTTCCACCACGCAGTTGCCACCAAATCGTTTAGCTATCTGTTTACCCAATGCCTTCTGATTGACAGTCTTAGGAACAGCGAGGTCAAAGACCGTATGCGCACTATCTGCACTATAGCGATAGGTGACATCATTCACATCCGGATAGGCTTTGAGCAAGGTACACATACCTGATATCTCCGCCGGACTGATGGAATCGAACATGATATGCACATCACTGCCAGATATCTGTGCTGCATCGCCGAAGACGGAAGAAACGATATCCAATCCGCGTTTCATCTGCGAGTCATCCGGCAGATACTTAGTCATATCGGCATTCACATTGACGCGCGTCATGAGGATGCCACATATCACCGTGAGGGCGATAGTGCAAGCAAAAAATATATAATGAAATTGTCTTTTCATATCCATAGCGCTCCGCGCCAAAATTATTCAAAAGCACCCATTTGAAGCATAGCCACCTCTTTAGGCGAGAGGAAACGATACTTACCACGGGCCACATTCTTCTTGGTGAGTCCTGCGAAAGAAACTCTATCGAGGGCGATAACCTTATATCCTACTTTCTCAAACATGCGTCTTACAACACGGTTCTGTCCCGAGTGAATCTCCAATCCCACATGCTTACGATCGTCTTTAGGGAACTCCAATGCATCGGGTGTAACACGCTCATCATCAAGCACAACTCCATTGCGTAAAATAGCTTCGTCCACTTCCTCTAAATCCTTATCCAAAGTGACTGCATAAATCTTCTTCTTATTGAACTTAGGATGTGTGAGTTTGGCAGCGAGGTCTCCATCATTGGTAAGCAGGAGCACTCCTGTGGTGTTTCTATCGAGTCTTCCCACTGGATAGATACGCTCTGAGCAAGCATTACGCACTATATCAATCACGGTATGTCGCTCTTGTGGGTCATCGGTGGTGGTAACAGTATTTTTAGGTTTATTGAGCAGTATATATACCTTGCGCTCGCGGCGTACAGGTTGGTTATGAAAACGCACCTCATCTGCCGGTTGCACCTTAGCTCCGAGCGAGTCCACCACCACGCCATTAACCGTGATAACGCCTGCTTTGATGAAGTCATCTGCCTCGCGGCGTGAGCATATACCTGCATTAGCAAGATACTTATTGAGACGAATAGGTTTAGATGGGTCTTCGTGCTGCAGTCTATAGTTCTGTCTCTTACGCTCTGAATAGACAGAAGCATGGTGAGAACGATTAGCGGATGAGGCAAAAGGACGATTAAAAGAGCGTCTATTACCTTGTTTCATTTCTCGCTCTCCAGTGCGTTTGTCTGCAGAAGAAGAAAAAGCCGCAGACTGTTCGCTACGCTGGAAGCGTGGACGAGATGAAGAACTATTAGCAGTGCGTTGAAAACGCGGACGAGATGAAGGGCGTTGTTGATCGCCATTGTCATTAAAACGATTGTTGTACATAGTTTAGAGTGATATTTGATGATTGATATTGTACACTGTGACTCTCCCGAGCCACGCGCGTGCTCACGCACGTTCAATAAATACTAAGCAACAAAGGCTCTGAGTGCTTTACTCCAGAGCCTATGCTGCATGCTATTGCCATTGATTATGCTTCTGCTTGTTCAACAGCGAGTTTACCACGGTAGTATCCGCAAGATGGGCAGATAGTGTGGTAGATGTGCATTGCGCCACAGTTTGAACAAACTGCCAATGCAGGAGCTTTTACTACGTCATGTGTACGACGCTTCGCTTGGCGGGTGTGTGATTGTCTTCGTTTTGGATGTGCCATTCGCGTTCGGCAATTAGTCGCAATTGTCTATACCGCTAATCGCTAAATAGACGGGCTCCTAATGCCTCCGCTCTTCGGTCGGACTATCACTTCGTTAGCAGTCCTCC
>JAZNQB010000105.1:0-10858 GCA_045589995.1 Paludibacteraceae bacterium | reverse complement strand
TTAAGGTTTAATGTTGAAGGTTTAATGTTGAAGGATTATGAAATATAATTACGAGTACACGGTTAAGTATCAAGAAGTAGATGCGAGTCGCAAAATACGATTATTTAACTTAGAGAACTACTTATTAGAAGTAGCGGGCATCACAGCCGATGCAATGGGTATCGGTATTTCCACTCTCCGTCCTATGGGGCTAACATGGATACTGACGCGCATGTCCATTGAGATGAAAGAACTTCCTTCCCACTGCGAGAAACTATATTTCGAAACGTGGATAGAAAGCAATAGTCATCTGCTCAACACGCGTGATTTCCGCATTTATGCAGGCGAAGACAAGCGATTGATTGGTTGGTGCAAAAGTATATGGGCAGTATTGGATTTAAACAAACGCGAGATAGTTAATATCTTTGATAATCCGATGTTTGAAAATTGCATCGACGGCGAGGTATTGGAGATGAGTCGCGTTCGTATGACTACTATTCCTGAGCCAACGGGTATTGTGCCACACAAAGTTGTATATTCTGACATTGATTATAATGGGCACTGCAATAGTTGCAAATACCTGGAAGCTATGATTGACGCCTATTTACCAGACTACAGTAACAAGAACATCCGATTAGATATACATTATCAAAAAGAGGCGATGTTAGGCGAAGAAATCCAAACACACTACCTCGTAACCGAAGAAGGCGTTCAGTATATGCAAAAAAATTCATTAGGAGAAACAAGTTGTTCTGCAAAAATTATTTTAAAAGAAAAAGTAGCATTGTAGATAACTTATTTTTTTGGATAATTTTCACACCATTCACAAAAATGCAATATGCTCATTAACAGCGTATTGCATTTTTATTTTGGAATACTTTTTCAAAATTGTTGAAAACTTTTTTTGTCAAAACGTTTGGTTATTCCATATAATTGTAGTATCTTTGCACTCGCTTTCGCGTCTAATTTTTTAAAGGAGCCGGAAAGACCGCACATAACACGCATAAAGATAGAAATAATATATTCACAAACAATCAATAGATATCATGGAATCCAAGATTTACACTCTACAAGAAGCCGAGAACGCATCAAAGGAGTACTTTCAGGGAGATGAATTAGCTGCTCGTGTATGGAGTACCAAGTATGCTCTCAAGGACAGTTTCGGCAATTTATTTGAATTAACGCCAGACGACATGCATCATCGTTTGGCGAGTGAGATTGCTCGTATTGAGGAGAAATACCCTAATCCAATGAGCGAAGCAGAGTTATTTGAGTTGATGCGTGATTTTAAATATATCGTACCACAAGGTAGTCCGATGACTGGTATTGGTAATCATTTCCAAGTATCGAGTTTGAGTAACTGCTTTGTCATTGGTCAAGACGGCTCCAATGACTCTTATGGTGCTATCATTCAGTTGGATGAAGAGCAAGTACAACTGATGAAGCGTCGTGGTGGCGTTGGTCATGACTTGAGTACTATTCGTCCTAATGGCAGCCCTGTAAAGAACTCTGCGCTGACGAGTACGGGTTTGGTTCCATTTATGGAGCGCTATAGTAATTCCACTCGTGAGGTAGCTCAAGATGGTCGTCGCGGTGCCTTGATGTTATCCGTTAGTATCAAGCACCCAGATAGCGAGGCGTCTATTGATGCCAAGATGGAGCAAGGTAAAGTGACAGGTGCTAATGTGAGTGTAAAGATTGATGATGAATTTATGGAGCACGCTATTGCTGGCACACCATACACCCAGCAGTTCCCTATTGATGCCAAAGACCCTAAATTCAGCAAGGAGATTGATGCAAAAGCATTATGGAATAAGATTATTCACAATGCATGGAAGAGCGCTGAGCCAGGTGTTTTATTCTGGGACACCATTTTACGCGAGAGTGTACCTGACTGTTATGCGGATTTGGGTTATCGCACAGTGAGTACTAATCCTTGCGGCGAAATACCACTATGTCCATACGATAGTTGCCGATTGATTGCTATCAATTTATATTCATATGTACAAAAGCCATTTACCAAAGAGGCTTATTTTGATTTCGACTTATTCCGCAAGCATGTAGGTATTGCTCAGCGTATGATGGATGATATCATTGACCTTGAGATGGAGAAGATTGATAAGATATTAGAGAAGATCGACTCCGACCCTGAAGATATCAGCATCAAGCGCACCGAGCGTGACTTATGGGTAAAGATTCGCACCAAAACCATCCAAGGTCGTCGTACAGGTGTGGGCACTACTGCCGAAGGCGATATGTTGGCCGCAATGGGGCTTCGTTATGGTACTGAGGAAGCTACTGCATTCTCTGTAGAGGTACACAAAGCATTGGCACTGGCTGCATATAGCAGTTCAGTGGACATGGCAAAAGAGCGCGGTTCATTCACCGTATTTGATTGGAAGCGCGAGGTTAATAATCCATATATTCAACGATTAGCAGAAGCAGATCCTGAGTTATACGAGCGCATGAAGAAATATGGTCGTCGTAATATTGCCTGCTTAACCATAGCACCTACAGGCACTACTTCCATCATGACACAGACCACATCTGGTATTGAACCAGTATTCCAACCTGTATATAAGCGTCGCCGCAAAGTAAATCCAAATGATAAGAATGTGCATGTGGATATAGTGGACGAAGTGGGCGATAGTTTTGAGGAATATGTAGTATTCCATCACAAGTTCATCACTTGGATGAATGCGAATGGACACGCATACGATCCTAAGCACCGTTACACCAACGAGGAGATTGACGAATTGGTAGCACAATCACCATACTACAAAGCAACAGCCAATGATGTAGATTGGTTAGAAAAAGTAAAGATGCAAGGTGCTATTCAAAAATGGGTGGACCACTCTATCTCTGTTACCATCAACTTGCCTAATGATGTAAGCGAGGAATTAGTAGGTAAGTTATACGAAGAAGCATGGCGTTGCGGATGTAAAGGATGTACCGTTTATCGCGATGGTAGCCGTACAGGCGTACTGGAAGGAATGAAAGAAAAGAAAAAAGATGAGAAGAAAGATGGTCATTGTGTATGCTATGACAATACTATCCGTAAGCGTCCTACTGAATTAGAGTGCGATGTGGTTCGATTCCAGAACCAACGCGATAAGTGGATTGCATTCGTAGGATTATTAGATGGCAGACCATACGAGATTTTTACCGGTTTGGCTGATGACGAAGAAGGTATTGCATTGCCTAAATCCGTTACCAAAGGAAAGATTATCAAAGTTCCTCTGGAAGACGGACACCACCGCTACGACTTCCAGTTCGTTAATACACGCGGATTCAAGACTACCGTAGAAGGATTGAGTTACAAGTTTGACAAAGAATTCTGGAACTATGCTAAATTGATTTCTGGCGTGCTTCGCTACGGAATGCCTATCGACCAGGTGATCAAGATGATTAGCGGCTTACAGATGGATAGCGAAAGCATTAACTCATGGAAAGTGGGTGTTGAACGTGCATTGAAGAAATATATCCAAGATGGAACAATTGTTCAGGGTCAGGTTTGTCCTAACTGTGGCCAACCACTCATCTATGAAGAGGGCTGTATGCACTGCCGCGAGTGTGGTTACTCTAAATGTGGAGGATAATAGTACACACCTTATAGTATAAAAGAATAAGAGAGAGCCGTTGACTCTCTCTTATTTGTTTTCTTCATTATTTGTTTGAACTTGCTGTTCTGCTTTTTTCTTTGCTTTTGCGCGGCGCTTGACCACTGCAGGAGCTTTTGTTTCTGCCTGAGATTTCTCTGCCGGCTCTACCGGAGCCTCTTTAGGTTTTGCTGCCTTACGCGTGCGTTTTTTCGATTGAGGCTTGACTTCCTGTTCTAATTGCTCTACCTGTTTGGCTTCCACCTTGGTTTGCTTTGTCGGCTTTGCTTTCTTAGGCTTAACCTCTTTCTTGGGTTGCTCTACCTCCTTCGGCTGCTCCACCGGTTTGGGTTGCTCTACCTCCTTCGGCTGCTCCACCGGTTTGGGTTGGTCTACCTCCTTCGGCTGCTCCACCGGTTTGGGTGCTTCGGGTTGCTGATGCGCAATGATATTGCCTTTTGCATCTAAGAAACGCATCTCCAACATTCCCAGGGCCTGGTTTTCAACCACCCGTACGCCATAGTGGCGGCGCCATTTAGACTTGAGAGATAAAATCCATCCTTTGCTCACATAAGCATATACATATGGATGCAGATGCAACTTCAACCCTCTGCCATGCTGATCGCTCATATGCGCGCAGGCCTCCGCCACTTGGTCTGTAAATAGGATAGAGGGTTGAATCTTACCTTTGCCCATGCACACAGGACAACTCTCCATTACCTCCACCTCTACTGCCGGTCTCACTCGCTGGCGAGTAATCTGCATAAGTCCGAACTTACTAAGCGGCAATACATTGTGTTTTGCTCTATCGCGGTCCATCAAATGGCGTACATAATCGTACAATTGCTGTTGATGTTCTTTGGAATCCATGTCTATAAAATCGACAATGATAATACCGCCTATATCCCTTAATCGCAATTGATGCACCAATTCATCTGCTGCAAGCATATTGAATTGGAACGCATTTTCCTCTTGGTCCTCATATAGTTTCTTGCTGCCAGAGTTGACATCTATGGAGAACAGTGCTTCGGTCTTGTCTATTATGAGATAACCTCCATGTTTGAAACCGACCGTTCTACCGAGTCCCGTTTTCATTTGGCGGGTAATGTCAAAATGGTCGAAGATAGGTTGGGTGCCTTGGTAGAGTTTTACTATTTTAGCACTTTCAGGAGCGATAATTTCCAAATAATGCCTCACATCATCGTATATGCTACGGTCATTGATTTGAATAGAAGTAAAATCAGGGTTCAGTAGATCTCTAATTATTCCCAATGTACGACCCATCTCCTCGCTTACAAGACTAATAGGTTCCTTTTGTTGGAGCGATTTTATTGTTTCCTGCCAGCGTTCTACAAGCAATCGCAATTCGTTGTCTAACTCTGCAACCCTCTTATCTTCTGCTACTGTACGAACTATTACTCCAAAACCTTGCGGTTTGATCGATAATATCAGTTGTCTGAGACGCTGGCGTTCTGCCTCACGCTTAATTTTCTGCGATACCATCACTCCATCTGCAAATGGTATGAGCACGATATTGCGGCCTGCAATTGAAATTTCGGCAGTCAAGCGAGGGCCTTTAGTATTAATCGGTTCTTTGGAAACTTGAACCAAGAGAGGATCTCCAATCTTCAGAATATCTGCTATTTGCCCTTCTTTTCCTACTTCAGGTTGACGTTGAGTCTTCTGCATCGCAGGAATACGGCGCCTGTCAGAAACAGCTTTCGTGACATATGTTTGCAGTGTTCGAAACTGAGCACCTAAATCCAAATAATGAAGAAAAGCTTCTTTTTCGTAACCTACATCCACAAAGACTGCATTCAGAGCTGGCATAACCTTCTTTACGCGACCGTAATAGATGTTTCCTACTGCAAAATTATCTTGATCGCGTTTCTCGCGAGCTACTTCTTGCAAACGGTCATCCTCTGTCAGCGCGATAGCAATCTCATGTGGCTGTACATCCACAATCAATTCGCTTTTCATACTTGATAGGGTTTGATAAATAAATAAAAAAGCTTTGCGGCAACTCGCCTACACTTAGACAAGCCTGTAGCCACAAAGCTGGAATTATCCGTCATTACTTATGTTTATGACGATTCTTGCGCAGGCGTTTTTTACGCTTGTGCGTCGACATCTTGTGTCTTTTATGCTTCTTTCCGTTTGGCATAATCTGTTAATAATTAGAAGTTATTATTTAATGTTTTTATTTGCTCTCACGAACCAACTCTGCAAACTCAGGACTTGGCTTAAAGAAAGGTACTTTGTGCTCAGGAACCTGAATAGAAGTGTTTTGACTGATGTTACGAGCCACCTTCGCTGCACGAGTCTTTGTAATAAAACTACCAAAACCGCGGAGATAAACATTCTCTCCCTTTGCAACATTGTCTTTTACTGTTGTCATCATTGACTCAACGATAATACCAATAGAGGTCTTGTCATATCCCGTTGAGATTGCAATTTCATTAATCAAATCTGCTTTAGTCATAGTGCTATATGAATATTTTAGTGATAAAAATCGAAAAACGCTGCAAAGATACTATATTTTCTTGAAATACAAAAGTTTTTGTGAAAAAAAATTTCAAATTTCGTATTTTTTTTGTACTTTTGCACTCCAAATGGAATAATTAACTACTCATTTACACATGAAAAAATACAACTATCTATTATATAGCCACTTATACGAATGGTATAAAATTTTTCATCGCTCACTACCTTGGAGAGAGATTAACAATGCATATCATATATGGTTAAGTGAGGTCATTTTGCAGCAAACGCGGGTGGCGCAAGGAATGGATTATTACCTGCGTTTTATTGCGCGTTGGCCCCGAGTAGAGGACCTGGCAGCAGCTGAAGAGGCAGAAGTATTACGCGAGTGGCAGGGGTTAGGTTACTATAGCCGTGCACGCAATCTGCATAAAGCTGCCCAAATGATTGTAGAGCGTGGATGGGCACCATTCCCCACACGATTTGAAGACATACGGACACTACCGGGAATCGGAGAATATACTGCAGGTGCCATCGCTTCATTTGCTTACAACCAACCTTACACAGCAATGGACGGCAATGTATATAGAGTCATTGCACGACTATTGGACATAGACGAACCTTTTGATAGTACGGAGGGCAAAAAACTCTTCCGCGCCAAATGCGAAGAATTATTAGATAGAGAACATCCATGCTTATTCAACTCCGCAATCATGGAGTTTGGCGCATTGTACTGCACACCTAATTTAGGCGATAATTGCATCACTTGCACCTTACAATCACTATGCGCCGCATATACACATGGCACAGCGGAATTATTACCGGTACGCAAACCCAGACCCAAAATACGCGATAGATGGTTCACCTACCACATTTACATAAAAGAACAAATAGCAAATAATCAATCAGGTAATATCTTCACGCTCATCCATCGCCGCGAAGAGAAAGATATATGGTATCACCTCTATGAGTTCCCCTGTGAAGAATGGCACAACGAGCCTACTAATAACAAACACTCACAGGAACCTACGATAAACTTAGTTCATATACTCTCGCACCAACGCCTGCACGCGCGATTTATTATTCACAAGGTAGCAGAACTGCCCGATATCCCTAACACTATTGTTATCCCTTGGGATGATCTGGACAATTACGCTCTTTCGCGATTAACGCTGCGAGCACTTGATAAACTTCAGAATAAGGAGTAGTTGACAATATTTCCATATGATGAGCTAATACATTCTCATCCCCGCGTTGAGCCGGACCGGTCTGTGCATCTGATGGACGCATAGAATGCACCTTGGCTGCCGTTTGGTCTATTAGAGGTAACAATGCAGCAAAAGGTATATGCGTATTCTTGAGCACATCTGCTGCTATGCGATACATAAGATTAGTATAGTTATTAGCAAAAACACCGGCTATATGCAAGCGTTCACGATCATGCTGATTGGCTTCATAGATGCGATTTGTCAAACATTGAGCCAATGAATAAATGGCTGCTATATCATCAATATTACGCCCTTCTATGAAACATGGCATTCCGCTCCAATCTTCTATAAGCTGCGTCTTGCTAAACGACTGAAAGAAATACAACACACCGGCATGCGGCTTATCTACACCAAAAACATCTATCGACATAGAGCCGGAAGTATGCAGATGGAGCGCTTTGGGAGCATGTACACAAGCCACTACATCCCGCAAGGCACTGTCAACTACTGTGTATATATAACAATCTCCCTCTGGTAGCAAAAACGAAGAACTCCCTTCCGCAGACAAACAACTTGCCATTAACGCTCTCGCTGAGCATAACTCCGCACGTATTCCTCTCTGTTTTAATGCATTATGAAGATTTACCCCAACATTACCTGCACCTATAATTACAATTCTCATAACACGCCTTTTACCTATATATCTTTAGTTCTTATTTAGTTCTTAATTAGTTGTTATTTAGTTCTTCTCGTTATAATTACGATAGAACTCCGTCACAGCTACAACACCTTTCTCCCATACCTCAAGGTCCATTGACTCGTTAGGCGAATGTATGGCATTTTTCTCAAGACCAAAGCCCATAAGTATGGTTTTGCATCCAAGGATTTGTTCAAAAGCCGCAATAATAGGAATACTACCTCCTCTTCTCGCTGCCAATGGGCGTTTCCCAAATGCCACTTCAAATCCCTTCTCTGCTGCTTTATACGCGGGAATATCTATTGGGCACACATAGCCTTGACCACCATGCATGGGTGTGATTGCTACGCGCACGCCAGCGGGCGCTATCGCCTGCATATAATCAACGAACGCGCGGGAAATCTTCTCATGGTCTTGGTTGGCCACTAATCGGCACGATACTTTGGCATACGCCTTGCTCGGCAAGACCGTCTTGCTGCCTTCGCCCGTATAACCACCCCATATACCACACACATCAAATGAAGGACGACAAGAATTACGCTCCAAGGTACTATAGCCTTCTTCGCCAAAGACTTTATCCACATCAATAGCAGCATTATATTGCTCTTGTGAGAATGGTATTTGCGCTATCATTTCTCTTTCCTCTTGCGGGATTGGCAGCACATCATCATAGAAATGCGGTATAGTTATTCGACCATTCGCATCCACCACTTTTGATAGCATCTCACATAAAGCATTTATCGGATTCTTTACCGCACCTCCAAAATGACCGGAATGCAAATCTCTATTAGGACCTGTAACCTCTATTTGCCAATACGCAAGCCCTCGCAGGCCTGTAGTAATAGACGGAGTCTCTTTGCCTATCATAGAAGTATCACTCACAAGAATAATATCTGCCTTTAGCAAATCACGATGGTCTGTTATAAAAGACTCTAACGAAGGTGAACCTATTTCCTCTTCGCCTTCAAAAATAAACTTAACATTACATTTCATCAAGCCCTCATGTACCAGATATTCAAAAGCCTTTACTTGAATCATCGCTTGACCTTTATCATCATCTGCACCACGCGCATACAATCGTCCATCGCGGATAGATGGTTCCCACGGATTGGAATGCCACAACTCAAGTGGCTCTACTGGCATCACATCGTAATGTGAATAAACGAGCACAGTTGGACTATCATCCAAACCACACTTATACTCTGCATATACAAAAGGATTACCATTAGATGGCATTATCTCTGTTCTCTGACATCCTGCCTCTAACAACAACTCCCGCCAACGCTCGGCACAGCGTAGCATATCCTCTTTATGTTCGGTTTGACAACTAACACTGGGAATGCGAATGAGTGAAGCCCACTCATCATAAAAACGCTCTCTATGAGCGACTATGTAGTCTTGGATATTCATAAGTTTTGAATTTATGGCACAAAGTTACACTTTTTTTTGCATATATAAAAATTTTTTTGTAATTTTGCGCTCTAAATATGTATAAACCATGAAAAAATCCTTCATTTTTCTTTCACTCGCATTGGTAATGGCGAGTTGTCAACAAACTAATAGTACTGCCAAAACATTAGCCGTATCCGATCCTATCATGCCAATGCGCATGTTTAGCGACACCATGCATGTTGTGCTCACAGATTATCTGCCACTTATGTATGCAGACACCACCCTTTGGAAAGGGATGCAGTGGTCAGCCGGAGAACAATTGGGGTGTATCAACCTGGTAGGAACACTTCCAGTTGTTCGCGAAATGGATCTGGTCAATACGAATCGCTCTATCCATTCACTTCGTTTTCAAGACTCAAAAGGCAGTTTTGCCATTGCAGTTTTGCCTAATAAACCCGTTTGCCAGAATCTCGTTACGATGGGATATGAAGAAGGTGTATTGCGCATCGGTTTTCTTAATAGTGTAGCCAATCCATCCTTGGAAGCATATGTACAGAATATTGCTATTGAGCACAATCTATGGCAACAAGAAAACGATGGTACATGGACACTCCGTCTTGCTGATTCTGAAGCAATACGCACATGTAGCCAAGGGCGGGCATATCTGCGTATCTATGCAGAAGACGAGACACATCTTTATAACGACCTCCTTTTGCCTTTACAAGATGGCAAAATTGTTACTGATGTGGCTATGCTGACTCGCTCGGACGACCACGCACAAGTCTTATACTCATTGATGATTGATCGTTTCCATAATGGTAATACTACTAATGACTGGAAGATGAATTCGCCAGAAGTACTGGATATTGTTGACTATCAAGGCGGAGACATAAAGGGTATTCAGCAAAAGATAGAAGAAGGATTCTTCGAGGATTTAGGTATCAATACTATTTGGATCTCTCCTATCACCCAGAATCCATGGGATGCATGGGGACTGAACAAATTCACGAATGGAAACAAATACGACTCTACCAAAGCTTACACAAAATTTTCTGGTTATCATGGTTATTGGCCTATCTATACCACCGAAGTGGAGCAGCGCTTTACCACAGAGCAAGAGTTGCACGCTATGTTAGACACAGCTCATGCGCACGGACTGAATGTCATTTTGGATTATGTAGCCAACCATATGCACATCAATTCCCCTACCCTACAGGCACACCCCGATTGGCATACAGACTCTATTCTACCTGATGGTCGTCGTAATTTCGAGTTATGGGACGAAGCACGCTTGACCACTTGGTTTGATGTGCATATTCCTACATTAGATTTGGAGCGTCCAGAAGTATGCTCACCTATGACGGATTCTGCTTTAGTATGGTTGGAGAAGTTTGCATTTGATGGGTTCCGCCATGATGCCTGCAAGCATATACCGCTGAACTACTGGCGTCAACTAACACAAAAAATGAAATTGCGCTTCCCAAATCGTCATATATGGATGA
>JAZNQB010000104.1:0-1731 GCA_045589995.1 Paludibacteraceae bacterium | reverse complement strand
AACCATCATGCCTTCGCCACGCACCTCTTTAATCTTATCGCTTTGTGGGATATTCTCTTTGATATATCGTCCTACGGTGAGTGCGTTCGCTATCAAGTTCTCTTGCTCTATCACATCCAATACGGCTATAGCTGCCGCCATGGCGAGGTAGTTGCCTCCGAATGTAGTGCCGAGCATACCTTTGGTGGCGTTGAACTTAGGTGAGATAAGGATTCCTCCGCATGGGAAACCATTCGCCATTCCTTTGGCCATGGTGATGATGTCTGGTTGGATACCAGCCCATTGGTGTGCGAAGAACTTACCTGTTCTGCCGTAACCGCTTTGCACTTCGTCTAAGATAAGCACTGCGCCGTATTGCTCGGTGACGCGGCGAAGGGACTGCATGAACTCAATAGTAGGGATATGAATACCTCCGCAACCTTGGATACCCTCGATGATGACTGCCGCCACATCTCCCTTGGCCAACTCTTGCTCAACGCTCTCTATATCGTTGAGGTCAAGGAAAGTGACCTGGTGACAAGTGTTGAATGGTGCTTGTATCTTCGGATTATCGGTCACTGCTACAGCCCCACTGGTGCGTCCGTGGAAACTGCGTCGGAAGGCGATGACGCGGCTTTTGCCTGTATGGAAAGATGCCAGTTTGAGTGCATTCTCATTGCTCTCTGCGCCAGAGTTATCGAGGAAAAGGCTATAGTCCTCGTATCCGCACAACTTACCCAAACGCTCTGCTAACTGTTCTTGGAGCGGGTTTTGCACCGAATTGGAGTAGAAGCCAATCTTATTGAGTTGCTGAGTGAGCGTATTCACATAATGTGGGTGAGAATGTCCTATGCTGATGACGGCATGACCACCGTAGAGGTCAAGGTATTCCTGGCCGTTATCGTCCCATATGGTACATCCTTGCGCTTTGACAGGTGTGATGTCAAAGAGGGAATAAACATCAAATAGTTTCATTGTTAGAATGCTAATGCTTTGAGCTGTAGGCCAGTTTTTTCGTCTAAACCAAACAGTAGATTCATATTCTGTATTGCTTGTCCGCTTGCTCCTTTGAGGAGGTTGTCTATGACGGAAGTGACGAGCAGTTTACCTTCGTGTACCTCGGTGTGTAGGATACATTTATTGGTGTTGACCGCCTCTTTGAGGTTCACTTCTCTCTCGCTCACATGGGTGAATGCTGCGTCTTGGTAGTATGCGCTGTATAGCGCGTGCGCTTCCTCGGCAGTGCCGTCAAAAGGCATGGTGACAGCAGCGAAGATACCTCGTGAGAAGTCACCGCGCATAGGTACGAAATCCACTTGCATGCCTGTGTTACGACCTATCTCGATGAGGTGCTGATGGGTGAATGCTTTATAAACGGATATATTATCATTACGCCATGCGAAATGGGTGGTGGCAGTGGGTTTCTGCCCTGCGCCTGTTGCGCCCGTGATAGCAGTCACATTGGCTTGCTCTGTCTTGCCCATCATAGGCAACAATGCCAATTGGATGCAGGTAGCAAAGCAACCCGGGTTAGCGACCTTAGTGGCCTGTGTAATCTTCTCGCGTTGGAGTTCAGGCAGACCATATACATATCCGTCATGTTCATCGCGGTAGTCTTGCGCGAGGTCGATAATCTTCAGCCCTGCAGGACACTCGTTCTCCGCCCAGAAAGCGCTGCTCTTGCCATGCCCTGAGCAAAGGCAGAGCACATCGATGGCATTGAGATCGTAGGTGTCAGAGAAGCATTGGTCT
>JAZNQB010000103.1:0-7316 GCA_045589995.1 Paludibacteraceae bacterium | reverse complement strand
GCACTCAAATTCTTGGACTACGACACCTATAAGTATATCGCGCACGCGCTGAATGCGAAAAAAGTGGAACGAGAGCAGTATATAGCGCGTTTCATAGCACCAATAGAGGAGAAACTGAAAAAAGAGGGATTCACTTTCACTATCAAAGGACGCCCGAAATCCATTCATTCTATCTACCATAAAATGCAAGCGCAGCGTTGTGATATAGACCGCATATACGATTTATTTGCCATACGTATCATTATCGATACACCTTTAGAGCGAGAAAAATCGGATTGCTGGCAAGTCTATTCGCTTATCACTGATGTTTTTACTCCTAATCCCAAGCGTCTGCGTGACTGGTTGTCTGCGCCTAAAGAGAATGGTTATGAGTCCCTACATACCACCGTGTTAGGTCCTGATAATAGATGGGTAGAGGTGCAGATTCGTACGCGCAGGATGGATGAAGTAGCGGAGCAAGGAGTTGCCGCTCACTGGTCTTATAAAGGTGTAAAAGGAAATATAATGCAGCGCGAAGGCGATGTGTTTGTCTTCACCCCAACAGGCGACTTGCGGCGTTTGTCTGCTGGAGCGACAGTATTGGATTTTGCCTTTTCGATACATACCGAAGTAGGAACGCACTGCGTGGGCGGTATTATTCGCAATCAAAATGTGTCCATACGGCAAAAATTGCAGAATGGAGACCAAATATCTATATTAACTTCGCCCAACCAGAAACCGAGTGCCGACTGGCTCAATTTTGTGGCGTCATCCAAGGCGAAGAATAAGATTCGTCAAGCACTCAAGGAGATTGAATACAAGTCCGCTTCAGAGGGAAAAGAACTGATAGAGAGACGATTTAAGAATTGGAAATTAGAGTACACGGAAAATCATATTACCCGTATTGCTGCCAAATTAGGTTATCGCACTATCTCTGATTTATACCAATCACTCGCGACAGGAAAAGAAGATATTTTGCGCTTGCGAGAGGTGTTCCTGTCGCTCGATGAACCCACACAATTTGTGCGTAGGGAAGAAAAAGAATATGTGCCTAAAGAAGAAACAGCGGGATTGGCTATTGAGGTGGATATGAATGTGAAGAATGTGGATTATAATTTGAGTAAATGTTGTAATCCCGAACCAGGCGATCCTATTTTTGCTTTTATATCGGTTACCAAAGGTATTCGTATTCATCGATGTGACTGTCCTAATGCGGATAATATACGCGAGCGTTATGCGTACCGCATATTACCTGCTCGCTGGGCTAAAAAATCATAAATCTAAAATCAACAATCTAAAATACTTTGTCAGATTATCCAAGCATATTATTAGAGAAAGCGGTCAACCAAATGGCCTCTTTGCCAGGAGTAGGGCGGCGTACAGCCTTACGGTTAGTATTGCATTTGCTGCGTCAATCCCCCGACGAGGTGGAGATGTTTGCAAGTGCCTTCACACGACTGAGAAATGAGGTGGTGTACTGCAAGGTTTGCCATAATATATCCGATACGGAGATATGTCCTATCTGCGCCTCGCACAAGCGAGATCATTCTACAATATGCGTCGTAGAGAATGTGCAAGATGTGATGTCAATCGAGAATACAGGGCAGTACACAGGTGTATATCATGTATTGGGCGGTATTATCTCGCCGATGGACGGCATTGGTCCAAAGGACCTGGAGATAGATAGTCTCATGGCGCGCATCCAAACAGGCGAAGTGAATGAAATCATCCTTGCGTTGCCTACTACAATGGAGGGAGATACAACGAATTTTTATATCTATCGTCGATTACAAAATTTGGAATTACAAGCAACACCAAAAGTATCCCAAATAGCACGCGGTGTGGCTGTCGGAAACCAATTGGAATATACCGATGAAATAACATTAGGACGATCTATCGTCAATAGAATAGATTTTAAAGGATAAGATTATGCAAGAAAAACAAGTTATTCGTTCGCTCAATTGGGCGTATTACGCTATGATGATTATTTCATTAGTAGCATTGACAGGAATGTATTATGGTTTGCTCAATGATTGGTATATGCCTATCGATAAGCAATCTACACTCGGTATTGTGGTTCAATATATTGTCATTTTTGACGCACTGATTACTATTCCAGGTGGTTTGTATGGCTTTAAGCGCCTATGCGAACCGCTCCAAACGATGGAAGATAGAACAGAGCAACTCAAGCGTTATCGCAAGATTGCCTTTTGGCGTATTGTATTGGTAAGCAGTGCCATGCCTTTGGGCATCGTGGCTTTCTATTGGTTAGGTGCCTATAAGTCCATGTTGTGGGTGGCGGCCATCGCAGCTATAGCATGGTATTTTACTAAACCATCTGAAGCCAAGATGGAGATTGAACTCACTCCTAAACAACCCAATGAAGAGAATTATTAATACCCAAAATATACTATTATGATTATTGCATGCGATTTTGATGGCACGATAGTGACCCATGAGTATCCGAAAATAGGCAAACCTATTCCTTTTGCTATTCAAACTCTCAAAAAACTGCAAGAAGATGACCATCACCAAATCATCCTTTGGACAGTACGTGAAGGTGAATTATTGCAAGAGGCAGTAGATTATTGCAAGAGTAAAGGATTGGAGTTCTATGCGGTGAATAGCAATTATCCCGAGGAGACTCCAGAGCATCGTACAGCCCGCAAACTGACGGCTGACCTATGGATTGATGACCGTAACTTGGGTGGATTGCCTGATTGGGGAGTCATATACAATATGATTCATACAGGTCGTTGCTTTGAGCCGGCTCCGCAAGGTAATATGGAGGACATGCGACCAAAGAAAAAAGGTCTTTTTGCAAAGTTATTTGAATGATTGTAAATAGGATTTGCCTATGCGTTTGCGTAAATTGGAACCATATGATTTGCCCTTTTTGTACCAATGGGAGAATGACGCCGCTATGTGGGCTGATGCGGATACACACAACCCACTTTCGCAGCAAGATATGCGTAACTATATAGAGTCCACTACAGGTGATATTTATAAGGATGGCCAATTGCGTTTAATTATTGAGAATGAAGGAATTACAATGGGTTGTATGGACCTGTTTGATTTTGACGCACGCAATAGGAAAGCCGCTATAGGCATGTATATCGCACCCGAATATAGGCATCAAGGAATAGGGGCAAAAGCGCTTGCGCTATTGGAGCAATACGCCTTTGGATACTTGCAACTGCGCATGTTATACGCAATTATAGCTACCACGAATGAACCTTGTAGTCGATTATATGAGCACGCGGGATATCAACCTTCATCGCCATTAAAGGCCTGGACACTGGAGTCAGAAGCAGTGGTGTGGATTAAAACGAATGGCATTTAATGTTTAAAAACATACTTGTAAAAAGAAAATGAAAAAAAGTGGCATACACTCTTGTGTATGTCATTTTTATTTTGTACCTTTGCGCTCGCAAAGGTTTTAATGATTATGAAAGAGTTGAAATGTCCAAAATGTGGCAGCACATTTACAGTAGATGAAGCGGACTATGCATCTTTGCTCACTCAGGTGAAAAACAGGGAGTTTGAGGCAGAGTTGATACGCCGTATCCATGAGTTGGAGCAGACGCAGATAGCTAAGCAGGATGCAGAGAAGGCGAAGCGCGAGCAGCAGTTTGCTCAGCAAGTCGCAGCCATGCAGCAGCAAGTACTAACAATGCAGTCACAATTACAGCAGGCCGAGCAGCAGAAACAGATAGCTGTTATGCAGCTGCGCCAGCAGGCTACGGAGGCGTATGCGAAAAAGGAGCAGGAATTGGCAACGGTGCGCACGCAGATGGATGCGCAGTTAAAGGCGGCACAAGAGCAAATAGCATACTACAAAGATATGAAAATACGCCTATCGACAAAAATGGTGGGCGAGACACTCGAACAGCATTGCTATAACGAGTTCGCACGAATAAGGCCGCTCTTCCCTCACGCATATTTCGAGAAGGATAACGAGGTGGTGCAGGGAACCAAAGGCGATTTCGTCTTTAGAGATTATTCGGAGGATGGAGTGGAGTATGTATCCATCATGTTTGAGATGAAGAATGAGAATGATGAGACAGCCACGAAGCATAAGAATGAAGATTTTATAAAGAAATTAGATGAGGACCGCACCAAGAAAGGTTGCGAATATGCGGTCTTGGTTTCGCTATTAGAGCCCGATAATGAGCTGTATAATGGCGGTATAGTGGATATGTCTCATCGTTATGATAAGATGTATGTGATTCGTCCGCAGTTCTTCGTGCCGCTCATTACATTGCTTTGCCAAACGAGTCGCAAAAGTCTGGAGGCCAAGCGCGAATTAGCGCTCGTTAAAGCACAACAAGTGGATGTGACTAATTTCGAAGATAAATTAGCGCAGTTCAAGGAGGGCTTTGGTAGGAATGTACGATTAGCTAACGATCGATTCCAAGATGCCATAGATGAGATAGATAAGACTATTCAGCACTTAACCAAAGTGAGAGAGAACCTTATTAAATCGGGCGATAACCTCAATATGGCAGACAAGAAATTACAGGAAGTGACTATCAAACGCCTGACGCATAATAATCCTACAATGAAGGCTAAGTTTGATGAAGCACGCCAGCAGAAGAATATAACTACAGAAATAGATAATACAAATGTTGAATAAAACCAAAACACATTAATATATATCATGAAAAAGGAAATTCAATTTTCGCTCGTTTACCGAGACATGTGGCAAAGTAGTGGTAAGTATGTACCACGCAAAGACCAATTAGCACGCATCGCACCTGTCATCATCGATATGGGCTGCTTTGATCGGGTAGAGACCAATGGTGGCGCCTCGGAGCAGGTCAATCTGTTATATGGTGAGAATCCAAACCAAGCAGTGCGTACCTTTACCAAGCCATTCAATGAGGTGGGTATCAAGACGCATATGCTGGACCGAGGTCTCAATGCATTGCGTATGAATCCCGTTCCTGCGGATGTACGCCAGTTGATGTATAAGGTAAAGCATGCACAAGGCGTGGATATCACGCGTATCTTCTGCGGTCTGAACGACCCTCGTAATATTATCCCTTCTATCAAGTGGGCTAAAGAGGCGGGCATGACCGCGCAAGCTACCATGTGTATCACTCACTCACCGGTACATACGGTGGAGTATTATGTGAACTTAGCAGAAGAACTGATAGCCAATGGTGCGCAGGAAATCTGCTTGAAGGATATGGCAGGTATCGGACGCCCTACTGTGTTGGGTGAGATAGTAGCGGCCATCAAGGCACAGCACCCGGACATCATCATTCAGTATCATGGCCATACAGGTCCTGGTTTCTCTGTGGCTTCGATGTTAGAGGTGGCAAAAGCAGGAGCGGACGTGTTGGATGTGGCAATGGAGCCACTCAGTTGGGGAATGGTACACCCAGACGTGATCACCATACAAGCTATGCTCAAGCAAGCAGGATTCTTGGTGAAAGATATAAATATGAAGGCCTACATGGAGGCGCGTAACCTTAGTCAAGAATTTATTGATGACTTCTTGGGCTATTGGATTGACCCTCGTAATAGCAAGATGACCTCACTCCTTGTGGGATGCGGTCTGCCTGGCGGCATGATGGGTTCGCTCATGGCTGACCTCAAGGGTATGCATGCTGCTATCAATGCTAACTTGGCAAAGCGCGGAGAGAAAACACTGAGCGAAGATGAATTGCTGGTGGAACTCTTCCAAGAAGTACAGCGCGTATGGCCAATGTTGGGTACACCTTGCCTCGTAACTCCTTTCTCACAATATGTGAAGAATGCGGCGCTGATGAACTTATTCAGCAAGTCGATGGGAGAAAAACCATTCTCGCGTATGGACCCAGCTATGTGGGGTATGATACTCGGCAAGTCGGGTAAACTGCCAGGCACACTCGCGCCTGAGATCATCGAATTGGCTAAAGAGAAGAATATGGAGTTCTATACCGATGACCCACAAGCGCTCTATCCAAACGAACTGCCTAAGTATATAGCTGAAATGGAGCAGTTAGGTTGGGATCGCGGTCAAGATGACGAAGAACTATTCGAGTTTGCTATGCACGAGAAGCAATACCGTGAGTATAAGTCAGGTTTGGCGAAAGAACAATTCAATCAAGATTTGATTGAGCGTATGCGCAAAGCCGGCAAACCTATTCCTGAGTCTTTGCTTCCCAAGCAGTCGGAAATAATGTCCGATGATGAGTTGGCTGCAGTAGCCATGGCGCTGCATATGGCTCAAAAACAGGCTTTAGCACCAGCTGCTACACTGCCTGTGATCCGTTCTACAGCATGGAAAAGATTTAACCCATATAAAGTATGAAAAAGTACAATTTTAATGCAGGACCGAGTATCCTGCCGCAAGAGGTAATTGAGCAAACGGCAAATGCAGTAAAGGATTTTCAGGGCGAAGGATTATCCATCTTGGAGATAAGTCACCGCGCTAAGTATTTCCAACCTGTCATGGACGAGGCAGAAGCGCTGATGAAAGAATTGCTGGGAATACCAGAAGGATATAGAGTGCTTTTCCTTGGTGGTGGTGCAAGTATGCAATTCTGTATGATACCCTTTAATATGCTTGAGAAAAAAGCGGCTTACCTCAATACAGGCGTGTGGTCGAAGAAAGCCATCAAAGAGGCGAAAGGATTTGGAGAAGTAGTAGAAGTGGCTGCAAGTACCAATTCTATTCCAAGCGATTACGAGATACCACAAGATGTAGATTATTTCCACATCACTACCAATAACACTATTTATGGCACAGAGATTAGTGATGCTAAACTGCAAGAGATATATGCTAAAAAGGGCAATGTACCTTTGATAGCAGATATGTCTTCGGATATTCTCAGCCGTCCTATTGATGTGAGCCAATACGATATTATCTACGGCGGTGCGCAGAAGAACCTCGCTCCAGCGGGCGTTACTTTTGTCATCGTCAAAGAGGCATGCTTGGGTAAAGTGAGCAGATATATACCTACAATGCTCAATTATCAAACCCATATAGATGGCGGTTCCATGTTCAATACACCTCCTGTACTGCCTATCTACACCGCATTACTCACACTCCGTTGGCTCAAAGCCAATGGTGGCTTAGAGTGGATTGAGAAGCGTAACAAAGAGAAAGCGGATTTGCTCTATAAATGCTTGGACGAGTCTAAACTATTCACTTCTACAGTGATGGAGACCGAGGATCGCTCACGCATGAATATATGCTTTGTGTTCAAACCAGGTTATGAGGACTTGCAAGATGACTTCTTTAAGTTCGCTACATCCAAAGGAATGGTGGGTATCAAGGGTCACCGCCTGGTGGGTGGGTTCCGTGTAAGTTGCTACAATGCAATGGATATAGAAGGTGTGCAAGC